>JBJHCB010000074.1:0-9674 GCA_050485805.1 Gemmatimonadota bacterium
ACATCATGGAATCCCGGTGAGGCCCAGGTCCCCCAGGGCACCGCCCCGGTGCTCGGACGCCAGGCGCTCCACCTGTTGCTGGTAGGCGAGGAAGATCTGGCCCCCCCGGTGCCCGAATCCCAGGTCGTTCACGTTCAGGACCCGGAAGCCCAGGCTCACCCGGGCCCGGAGGGGGTTGAGACGGGGGTCGAAGGCCTCCTCCGTGACGCTGTAGGTGGTGATCCGCACCGGCATGACCCGGTTCCGGCTCCAGACGAAGAGGGGGAGGGGGGACTCCATGGGAGCGATCTCCAGGATCCCCGCGTCGGCCAGGGCCTGGTTCTCCAGGAGGGACGCCGAGGTGGGGTAGAGGAGGGACTCCAGGGCGGCGAGGTGGGGGGCGATCCCGTGCTCCACCGCCGCGGCGTGCTCCCCGGGGCGCTCCAGGTGGTCCGCCGCATCGATGACCGCTTCCAGGGTGTAGCTCTCCTGGGGCGGCCCGGTGAGGCGCAGCGCCTGGGAGCGGGGGGCGTCCTCCCCCATGGACTGGGCCGAGAGGGTCCGGGTCAGGGTCTGGGGGTTGTACTGCAGCGCGATGACCCGCACCACGGACCCGCTGCCGGGGTCCACCAGGACGATCCCTCCCTTCAGGAGGCGGGGGGCGCCGGGGAAGGAGGTCATGGGGTCGGGCCTCCCTCATGGAGAAGGAGGAGGACCCCTCCCCGATCCCCCGGGACCACCTCACAGGGACCGGGGTGCCGGGTCACTTGCAAGACACACTCCGCCAGCCGCCGGGCATCCCTCTCGTGGAGGGTTCCCCGGGACCACCCCACCCGCACGAACCGGGTGGCCGTGCCGGGAGGGCCCGCCGGTCCGGACGCCACGCGGAGTCCGCGGGATGTGATCCGTTCCACCCCCCGGGGGCGGTGGTCACCGCGGCCCCCCACCCGACGGGTGGGACGCGCCACACGAGCCGGCTCCAGCGCCCATCGGAGTTCCTGGAGGTGGGGGATGGACCAGAGCGTGCCATTGGGCCCGGCCATCCGTCGGGATAGGAGGAGCGACAGGGCCGGCCCCCCCCCCAGGACCGCCAGCGTCGGAAGGGCGGGGAAGGGAAGCCCTGTCGCTCCACCCAGGACCAGGACGGCCACCCCCGCCAGGAGCGCTCCGGAGGTCCACTGCGCCTCGGAGAGGCCCCGGAGGTGCGGACGGTCCGGATCGCCCCTCAGGAACTCCAGGACGAACCGTCCGGCCGCGTACCCCCCGACGTACCACGCAAGCGCATCCGTCCAGGCGCCGCCCCCCAGCAGGAGGGCAACCCCCACCCCCACCACCAGGGCCAGCCAGAGGGATTCCAGCGCCTGTACCGGGAAGAGGCGGACCCCCTCGAGGTGCGGGGACAGTCCCTCCTCCACGTGGTTCCTTCCGTAGCGGATCCCGAAGGGGTGGGGGCGACCGTGGCAGCACCCGTTCAGGAGGCATCCCATTCGACCCAGCGCCAGCAGGGTGCCCAGGGAGAGGGCCATGGTGGCCGTGTAGGCATCCACCGGGAGCCCCAGGACCAGTGCCAGGAGTGCCGTCACCGACAGGATGGCCGCCTGATGGTGGAGGTTCACGAGCCGCTCCCGTCCGTGGCGGCGGAGCCCCTGGAGGAGGAGGAGAAAGGAGGTGGTCACGGCTCCCAGGCAGAGACCCAGGAACACCAGGGGGTCCAGGGATCGATGGAGGACGACCAGGAGGCCCACCGCGATCCCTGCCAGGATCCCCAGACCTCCCAGGAGCTGGAAGGTCGGCACCTCGCGACGGATCATGAGGGCCCCAGGATGGAAAGGACCTGGCCCGACACGGCGTCGAGGGTGACCCGGGCGTCGTAGTCCGGGGCCAGGGTTCCCGGAGGGTCGTTCCGGGGAAAGGTCACCACCAGCCGACGACCCTCGCGGATCACCTCGGGCGGATCCGACCCCTGGCGGGTGATCTTCCCCTCGATGGCGAGGGTCGCGATCCGGATGGCTTCCTCGGCGGTCAGATGGGCATCCATGGGGCCTCGCGAAGGAGGGGGGATCCTGGGCCGGCCTCGCGGCCCCTCGGGCGGGAAGGCGGGTTCATCCCGGCTCCGGCGCCCGGCGGTTCGGACCCGAGTGATAGCGTCGGGCCCTGGACCCCAGGGGGTGCCCGGCGGGAATGGACCCGGATCCGGGGGGAGAGGCCACGTAGTCGTAGACCACCCCCACCACGTTCTGACTGGTATGGAACCTCTCGTCCGCGTCCGAGGGGCCCACACCCCGTCCCACGGCGCGATGGACGGTGGGGGTGTGGGTGTGGAAGAAGGCCACGGTGTAGGTGCCGCCCTCCTCCCCCGGCACGTCTGCCGGCTTGGGGCCCGGGGTGAGGGAGGCCCCCCGGTCGGGCGGCACCCCTTCGTGGTCCACCACATGCCCTTCGGTGCTGTACCGTCCCGTTGCGGTGTCGAGCTGGATCCAGAAGCCCTCCTCCCTCCGGAAGGTCTCGGTGGTGGCGGACTCGGTTCGGGCCCACGCGGCGTCGGTCTCGGACTGCACCACCGGGTCCGAGACGATCTCCCGGTACGAGGGGAAGGGGGAGGAACAGCGCCGGAGGCGGAGCCCGGAGCGGAGGGCGGGTCGACGCTCGCCCAGCTCCGCCGATCCCAGGCCTCCCGGGGCGCCCCGGGTGTGGAGGACGGCGTGGGCAGCGGCCCGGTTGGCGTCCTCCTCCATCTTCCGCTCCCTCGTCCCCCCGGAGGCGCTTCCCCCGGGCACGGACCCCCTGGTCCCCTCCTCCTGCTGGAGGACGTGGGCCACCTCGTGGGCGATGAGGGCATCCCCGGACGGGGTGCCGGGGCGGTAGCTGCCGGGGGCAAAGGCGATCCGATGGCCCAGGGCGAAAGCCCGGGTGCCCGCGGGCTGATGCATCTCCTGCGGCCGGACCCCGGCGTGGACCCGGACGGCGGAGAGATCGGCTCCGAACGCCCCTTCCATGCGACGCCGGACGCCGGGCTCCAGGGTGCGACCTCCCGGGAGCGCCGACCCCGGCTCGGGCGGGGCGCTGCGGCTCCGGTCTGCGTTCAGGGAGATCCGTTCGGGAAGAAGCTGGAACTCGCGAGCCGAACGGCGCGCCTCCAGAGCGACGTGGAAGCCCCTGGGAAGGGCCGGCGTGGCCCTACCCTGGACCCAGCCCCGAACGTCCGTGGCCACCCGGTCCGTGAACGCCTCTGCCAGCTGCGGTGCCGTCCGACCCTTCCTCCCGGGTGCGTAGCGCTCGATCCCCTCCTGGATGTCCGCGGCGGTTCTGAACTCCGCCCGGTTGAACCATTCCCGCACCCTGGAGCCAGGGTCCACCCGCCAGGCGGATCCCCTGAGCGCCGCGTCCACGGCGGGGTTGAGACGGGACTCCAGGAGGTGATGGAACTCCCGGAGCGGCATCTGGAGCGGGCGGGATCCCCCCTGCCCGTCGGGCAGGATCCGGGGAAGGTCCTGGGTTGGGGCTGCCGAGCCCGTGGGGACCCCGGACAGATCCAGGCCGAAGGCGGTGCCGTCCAGGGGAGAGATCCACCCCTCCGCCGCCCCCTCGTGACGCCGCCGGCGGAGTCGAGGATCCAGGTCCGGGGGCGGGCGAAGGACCCGCTCCGGGGCCCGGGAATCGCCCCTCTGGGTCGCCGGGCCGGTGCTACTCGGGACGCGCCTGGACATGGCTCTCCACTCCGTGGGAAAGGATTCGTGCCAGCTCCCGGCCCAGAGCCGCCGGGCTGGACCACTCCAGGGGGCGCGCGACCCCGGGTCCGTAGGCCGCGGCTCCGGGGATAGGGCCCGTCCGGGGTGGCTGGGCGAGCAACCGCTCCAGCTCCTCCCGGAGCGCCCCTTCCACCACGGCCCCGTGGGCGGGTTCCAGGGGGAGCCCCTCCAGGACCAGGGTCTCGATGTGGACCCGCACGCTCCGGGGACTCATGCGGCGTCTCCCGTCCACCGGAGGTCCTCGTCCCGCACCGGGCGCTCCAGCTTGCGGAGCTCGGTGGCCACCGCCTCCAGCACCAGCGACATGGTGACCTCCGAGTCGCCGGCTACCGCCTGGAAGGCGGACGCCAGCGCCACGTTGGCGATGCTCCCGCCGGTGAGGGGGAAGCGGACCAGCCGGTCCAGGTCCAGGGCCCCCAGAGGGGTCTCGTCGGGCCATGCGCGCTCCCAGATGGCCCGGCGCTGCGCGGAATCGGGGAAGGGGAACCGGACGATCATCCGGATCCGACGGAGAAAGGCGGGATCCAGGGATCCCGGCTTGTTGGTGGCCAGGATCGCGAGCCCGCGATAGGCCTCCATCCGCTGCAGGAGGTAGTTCACCTCGATGTTGGCGTACCGGTCGTGGCTGTCCTTCACCTCCGTCCGCTTGCCGAAGAGGGCGTCGGCCTCGTCGAAGAAGAGGATGGCCCCCCCGTCCTCCGCGGCGTCGAAGAGGCGGCTCAGGTTCTTCTCCGTCTCTCCGATGTACTTGGAGACCACCGCCGAGAGGTCGATGCGATAGAGATGCAGCTCGAGCTCCCTGGCCATGACCTCTGCGGCCATGGTCTTCCCCGTGCCGCTCTCGCCGGCGAAGAGGGCGGTGATCCCCAGCCCCCGGTTCAGTCGGGCCCGGAAGCCCCACTGGTCGTAGACCACGGCCCGTCCCGCCACCTGGGCCGACAGCTGCCGGAGGAGGGACCGGGCTTCCTCCGGCAGGACCAGATCCTCCCACCCGGCAGCCGGGTGGATGCGATGGGCCAGGCGGTCCATGCGTGGGGCGGTGTGGAGGAGGCACGCATCCCAGGCCCCCTCCGGCCCCTCCTGGGCGATGGCCCGGAGCGTTCCGAGATCCAGGTGGAACTGTCCCGCAAGGCGGGAGGCCAGGGCCCCCTCCTCCTCGCCCAGCGCCTGCCGCCAGGCCTCGCGCTGCTCGTCCGGGGTGGGGCGGTCCACCTCCACCACCCGGGATCGCCGCCCCGGAAGCGGGAGGGGGGTCCGGGTGGAGACGAACAGGACCCCGGGGGTGCGGGCGAGGAGGGGGAGGAGGGGAACGTCGCCCTTTCCCCCCTCGCCCTCCACCTCCGGCGCGGATTCCGAGTCCGGTCCCTCCACCAGGAGGGCCACCGGGCGGAGCAGGGCTTCGCGCCCCCAGAGCCGGATCAGGAGCTCCGCCTCCTCCCGGGAGCGGGGGATCGACTCCCGGGACAATCGGTGGAGGTGGAGGCCCAGCTCCGCCGCCGCCCGGCGCGCCACCGCTCCCGTACTTTCCGGGTGGGGCCCCAGGAGCTGGATCACCGGGATGGCTCCGCTGTCGGCCCCCCCCAGCACCGCCTCCCGGATGGCGTCCACCGAGCGCTCCTGGGAAGGGGCGAGGGGGAGCGGGGCCTCACCCCCCTCCCCGTCCGATGACAGGCGAAGGGCCAGGCGCTCGTCCAGGTGCTCCAGTCCCTTCACGTGCGCCAGCACCCTGGGGTCGATGCGGAGGGGGCTCCGGGTCAGGGGCGCCCGGCCCCCGGATTCCACCTCCACCAAGTGCCAGTAGCGGAGGGGCCGCTCCGGGGAGAGGGCCTCCCACGCGGGCTCCGGGAAGAGGAGCATGGCCAGGGCGAAGGTGGGGCAGGGGGATCCGGGGTCGCCCTGGGCCCGGGCGCAGAGCCGGGCGACGCCGGTGTCCAGCTCCATGGCCGTGCAGAGGAGGAGGATGGCCTCCTCGAAGGGAGAGAGGCCCAGGCGGGCCGCCAGGGCCGGGAGGGCGGGGCTGGGGTCGACGTCCGCTGCCGTATCCAGCTCGAGGCGCGCCTGCCGGAGGTCGCTTTCGGTGGGGAGGGGGTCGCTGGGGCGGTGGGGGGCGGCGATCCGCTGCGGCTCTGCTCCCGCCTTCCCCCTCCAGCCCCCTCGCCAGAGGAGGCCACGTCCCCCGGAGGCCGGGGGCGCCTCGGCCGCCTCCCCGACCCCGGACTGGATCCCTCCCCGGTCCGAGGCGCCCGCCGGTCCAACGGGCCCGCCGGCGCTCCGCTCGGTCTCCCCGATGGTGCGCCACAGGATCAGTCGGATCCACCGCAGGCCGGCTGCGAGATACGCCCGGTCCACCGCGTCCCGGGGGGGCGGGTCCGGAAGCTCCGACGCGGAAGAGGTGGGGGGCATCGGGGTGCCTTCAGGAGGTGAGGGTGAGGGTCTGCCCGGCGTCGAACACGGGGGGCGAGACGGTGAAGTCGATGGGGATGCTGTCCGCCCCGTCCACCCGGAGGCGGGCCACCCAGGCCCCCTCCCCGAGGGTGGACACCCGGAAGACCAAGGTGGAGGGATCGTCCGGCGCCCCGGGGGCCACCACCGGATCCGGGGGGAACTCCCGGCTTCCCAACAGGAGGGAGACGGGCTGACCCACCCGCACCTGAGGCCGGCAGGTGAGGGTGAGATGGAAGGGCTGGGCGCCCACATCCGCAGTGTCGGGGGAGAGGGACTCCACCGAGGGGGCCAGGGGGAAGGGGAGGCGATTCGTATGGAGGGCGGGAGCGTCCCCGGGAGCGTAGCGGAGCTCCACCGTGTAGATGCCGGGGGGCCAGGCCCGGGAGGCGCCCGCCGACGCCGCAGGAGGGAGGGTCACCTCCACCCCGGACCCTACCGGGAGCCCCGGTCCGGTGGGCTCGGACGCCGGGAGTTCCAGGGGGGTGTCCAGGAGGGGGTGCCGGAGGATCGCCACCACGGGCCCGCCCCGGAGATGCGCTCCCTCCAGGAGGAGGGTGTCCCCCAGCTCCGCCGCGGGCTTTCCGTTCCGGGGGTTCTCCGGGAGTCCGGGAGCGTGGATGCTCCGGATCCGGAGGAGGGTGGGACCGGGGCCCGCCACCGTCCGGACCCCCTCATCGTCGGGTCCGCGTCGCAGGACCGGGAGGGCGGCGGTGGTGGGGTGCCGGCTCTCGATGAGGACCACCGAGGCCTGATAGGCCGCCCCCAGCCTGAACTCCGACTGGAATCCGGCCCAGAGGCGGGACAGGTCCTCGAGCCCCAGGGGGTGGGGGGTGATCCGGATCCGCTCGAACTGCTCGTCCAGGTGACTGGCGGGAAGGGCGTTGCGGATCTCGTCGCGCCCCAGGACCGGGTGGTCGTGGAGGATCCCCATGGCGGTCCCCAGGAGGGCGTGGGCCACCAGCTCACTGTCCCCCTCGCCATGGGCGGTGACCAGGTAGTGGAGATTCAGGGCCAGGGGAGGGCGCCCCCGCTCTCCGGGCCGCACCCGCCGGGGCAGGTCCATGTTCCGGTACGCCGGGCTCGGCTCCGCGTGGTAGAGGAAGAGGTTGAGCTGGTTTCCGGTGTCCTCGCCGGTCTGGACCCGGTGGGGGGGGAGACTGGTGATGCGGATCTCGCCGTTGGGCCGGACGTCGTCGGGGAGGGCGCTGAAGTCCTCGGCGGCGACCCGGGTGAGGAGGTTCCGGAGGGTCCGGGTGACGGCGGCCAGGGCGAAGTGGTTGCTCATGGCGTTCCCCCCCCCGACCGGAGTCTCAGGTACTCCTCGAGGCCCACGATGGAGGAACCGGCGTCCCTCGCTACCTGGCCGGCCGGGGCTCCCGCCGACCCGGACGGAGGAGCGGCCGCCCGCACCTCCACGCGTCCGATGGTGACCTGGATGGTGGGGGTCCCCCCCTCACCGGCATCCCCTGGGGCAGGCCCCGGGTGGGGTCCCGATCCCCGTGTCCCCCCGGCCCGGCGAGCCGCTTCCCGCAGGGCGGCCCAGATCCGTGGGTCATGGAGGGGCTGCGGGAGAAGGGCACCCCCCTCCCGGGCGCCGGGAGGCGTCCGGAACGAGGTGCCGGGGCGCTCCGGATCCCCCGGATGAACCCCGGCGTGGCGGGGGCCTCCCCGCCCGTTCCGAGGGCGGGTATCACCCTCTCCAGCGGGAGCGTCCAATAGCTGGTGACCGCGGTCAGAGGGGGCTGGAGGGGCCTCCCCACCGGAACGGAGAGGCCCGGAACCGGGGGCGTCCAGGAGGAGCGGGCCGGAGGGCAGGAGGGATCCCACGGGGTCGGCCCCCCTGGTCCTGGGGCCGTGCCCCCGCCCGTCCGCGGCTCCGGCGTCCATGGCACCCTCCGGAGCGGCGTGGGACACCCCGGTCCCGACGTCCGTCCCCGGGCGGGAGGGTGGGAAAGGGGAGCCTGGATCTGCACCCCGTTCCCCGGCGAGCCCTACCCGGGCGCCAAAGGCCTCCCCGCGGCCGGCGGAGGGTCCGCCGGACCACCCCGTCCGTCCCCCCCGCCCGGTCCCGGACCGGCCCTCCCCGGTCCAGGGGTTCCGGGCAGGGGGGCCCAGGGACCCCTCCCGGAGCCCTCCCCCATGGGCGAGGCCCCCGGGCAGGAATTCCCCGAACCCCTGCTCCGCGCCCCGGCCCTCCCGGGATCGGGACCCCGACTCCGAGCGTTCCTCTCCGGAGGCGGAACGGGTTCCCCGGATTCCCTTCTGGTCCCCGGCGGGGAGCGCTTCGAAGAGCGAGGTGGGGCGGGGACGGAGCCAGGCGCCCGAATCCCGGTCGGAGTCCCCGCTCCGGGACGGGGGCACCGAGAGGCTCCGCTGGGCCAGGCGGGAGAGGTAGTCGCTCACGGGGCCAACTCCGACTCGGCCGTCATGCGCCCACCAGTTCCAGGTAGAGGCGGCGGCGGGTGGGGCTCAGGCGCAGGATCTCCGTCTCGGGCCAGGCATACGCCGAGGCCAGGGCGTGGACCTCCAGGAGGGTGCGACGGGCCCACCGATCCACCTCCTGCCAGAGAAACCCGGGAACGTCGAGGGCGGCGTCCCACGCGTGGGAGCAGCCCGGGCAGGTGACCGCCACCTCCAGGTCACCCATGGGGTCGGCGGCCTCCAGCGCCTCCACCACGGCCGCCTGCATCGACTCCGGGAGCTGGTGGGCAGCCAGGGACGGCCCCCCCGGCTCCCGATGGGCCGATACCACGCACCGCTCCAGGAGGAACCGGCGGGCTTCCGCCTCCGGGACGGTCCCGGTGGACGGGACGGGGGAGGCTCCGCCCCCGGGCGCCCCATCGGGGGTGGCAGCGGCCGAGTCGGCGGCTCCGGCGGCCACCCGTTCCAGGTGCAGCGACAGCTCGGCCAGGTCCCGGCTATCCGGAGGACGGAACCGGACCCGGATCCCCTCCACGTCCAGGATCCCCTCCACCTCACCCGGCCCCGTCCTCGGCGCCACCTCCCCGAGGGAGAAGTCCATTTCCGCCGCCTCGCCGCATTCCGGGCACTGGCCCACCGAGGAGATCCGGGGCCCGAAGGCCCACTCCCGGACCCGGAGGAGGCGGTGGTCCCGTTCCCCCACGGAGAGGGCGGCCAGGGCCTCCGCATCCTCGTCGGGGCAGGCTCCCATGAGGAGGAGGAGGGCCCGGTCCACCGGGCCCGCAGCGCGCCCCTCCTCCCAGATGTCCAGGAGCCGTTCAGCGGAGAGAGGGTACATGGCGCGTCAGCCCGCGGGCTCGGTGAAGCTGGGCTCGGCGGGCTCCACCACCGCCGTGTCCCGGAGCCACCCCTCGTTCTCCAGCTTGAGGGTCTGGATGGCCACCGCATTGGCGCTGGCGTCCAGTTCCGGGATGGCCTGGTACTCCGAGGGCCAGCATCGGAAGACGTTGTAGGCCACCACGAGCTGCCCCGCCTCGTTGTAGACCTCGATGGTGATGTCCTTCCGGAAGTCGGCCAGGG
>JBJHCB010000075.1:0-9616 GCA_050485805.1 Gemmatimonadota bacterium
CCCGTGATCCCCAAGGCCCATCCCGACGACCTGGCTCTGGGGTCCCTGGACAACATCCTGGGCGCGGCCTTCACCTCCCGGATCAACATGAACCTCCGGGAGGACAAGGGGTGGTCCTACGGCGCCTTCACCATCCTCTGGGACGCGGTGGGGCAGCGGCCCTTCTTCGCCTTCGCCCCGGTGCAGGCGGACCGGACGGTGGAATCCATGGCCGAGCTCATGCGGGAGATGGAGGCGGTGCGGGATGGCGCCCCTCCCTCCCAGGAGGAGCTGGAGAAGGCACGGGATCTCCAGGTCCTCACCCTCCCGGGGCAGTGGGAGACCAACGGGGCCGTCCTGGGAAGCCTGGCGGAGATGATCCGCTTCGGCCTCCCGGAGGACCACTTCGACACCCTGGACGAGCGGCTCCGGGCACTCTCCACGGCGGACCTGGCCGGGGCGGCCCGGGAGCACCTCCACCCCGACCGGATGGTGTGGGTGGTGGTGGGGGATCGGAGGCAGTTCGAGGAGGGAATCCAGGAGCTGGGCCTGGGGGAGATCCGGTTCATCGACGCCGACGGGCGGGTGGTGGACCAGCGGTAGGCCCTCCGGTCCGGCTCCAGCCCGGGTGGCCCGGACCGCCGGGTCTGCGCCCCCTCCGGAACGGGATCCGGGGGGGGCGTTGCCACAGGGGGCCGGAAGGCCGTCGGAGCAGCATCGGGATCAGTCGGGGATCTCCACCCGGATCACGCCCCGGAGGTCCCCGGCCCCATACCCCACGGCCCGGTCGTCGGGGTACCGCTCCTGCAGATGGGCCTGGACCTCCGGATCCAGGGTCCCCTCGTCCCCGTGGCAGCTGAGGCACATGGGAGCGGCACGGAGGACCCGGTAGTACCGCAACGACTCTCCGGGGCCCCGTGCGGTGAGCTCGGAGGGAACCAGCTCCGGGTCGAATCCCTCCAGGGCCTCCAGGTAGCGGAGGACCCGTTCCTCCCACTCGTCCGGTGCGTTGTCGGGGTTCCGCCAGCGAAGGGTCGCCCGCTTCAGGACCACGCCTCCCTCCTGCACGTCCTGGATCTCGTGGGTCAGGGGGATCGCCGCCTCGGCGCAGAAGGTGACGGCGCCGGCCACGCCCTCCTCGTCCATGGCCTGGGTCAGGCGTCCCAGCAGGCCTTCGGCCAGGGCACCGGCGGCTGGGGCACCCACCGCCGTGGCCCGGGCCGCCTCCTCCGGAGAGAGGGGGTCGGGAGCCAGGGGAGGCGCGTCCGGGGGATCGCCGCACCCCACCGGCACCAGCAGGGCGGCCGCCAGGGCGGGGAGAAGGGGGGCCGAAAGGGGACGGCGCCTCCCCCGGGATGGCTGCGGTGAGCCGGGGGGACGCTCTGGAGACCGGGACATGGAGCCTCTCCGGCGTCGGGGTGGGTGGGGATGACGGCACCCCCCTCGCCCGCCACGGTTCCCGGCCGGCATATTCTCCTATCCTCCCAACGGGTCCGCCTGCCCCCCCTCCCCCCTTCCACCCCTCCTCCGCCATGGGTCCCTTCCCCCTCCGCTTCGTCCCCGGGCTGCTCCTTCTCGCACCCCTCCTCGCCGCCGCGTCCAGCCCCACCGCCTCGGCCCACACCCCCATGTCGCCCCCCACCGGGTTCCCGGGCCTCCAGGCGGACACCCTTCCCCGGGGGATGCTTCCGGAGGACTATCACCGCATCACCTTCCTGGCGGATCCCCGGATCTCCCCGGATGGGGAATGGGTGGCCTTCACCGTGCGGGGGGTGACGGAGGACCTCCGTGGGCGGGAGGGGGGGATCTGGCTCGCGCCCGTGGATGGATCGGCTCCGGCCCGCCCCATCACCCGGGGCACCGGGGACAGCCAGCCCCGGTGGTCCCCGGACGGCTCCCGTCTCGCCTTCCTGGGCTCCCGGGACGGCGCCTCACAGCTCCATCTCCTCCGGATGGACGGGGGCGAGGCCCAGCCGGTGACCCGGCTCCGCCAGGGTTCCATCACCGCCTACGAGTGGCACCCGGACGGAGAGCGCCTTCTCCTGACCCTCTCCCTGGACCCCTCGGTGACGGACCCGGAGGAGGCCCCCGCCACACCGGAGGGGCCCCGACCCGATGTGGTGGAGATCCGCAACGCCGTCTACAAGGCGGATGGCACAGGGTACCTTGGGCCCGCCCGGACCCACCTCTGGCTCCTGGACCCCGGACGGGAGGGGCTCTCCCGGATCACCCCGGGGGACTCCCTTTGGAACGACCGGAACGCCCGGATCTCACCCGACGGCCGCCGGGTCGCCCTGGACCGGGACACCACCGGCGAGGAGTACGACGGGAGTCCGAACCGGGACGTCCTGGTCCTTCCCCTCCAGAACGCCGACGTCGAGCCCGGGACGGGGGAGGCGCACCCGACGGGAGGTGGTCCGGAGACCGGGGTCCCGGGGCTCGCCCTTCTTCCGCAGCCCGAGGGCCGGGTGGAGAACCCCCTCTGGTCCCCCTCGGGAAGCCACCTGGTGGTCCGGCACACCCCGGTCCCCTACGCCCGCTCCCACCACCTCCTCCTGCCCGTGGACGGGGGTGAACCCCGCCTCCTCACCGGAGAGGTGGACCTGGTCCCGGGGGACCTCACCTGGCATCCCTCCGGCGGGCACCTGTACTTCACGGCGGACCGGGAGGGGGCCTCCCCTCTCTTCCGGTTGGAGGCCGACGGCTCCGGCGCGCGGATGCTGGCCGGGGAGAGGGGCACGGTCTCCTCCATCACCCTCTCGGCGGACGGCGAGCGCCTGGCCTTCCTCTTCCACGACGAGACGGCCCCCCCGGAGGTCTGGGTGGTCCGGAGCGATGGAGGTGACGCCCGCCCCCTCACCGACCTGAACCGGGAGTTCCGGGAGCGCCTGGTCCTCCAGCCCCTCGAGGAGTTCCGCTTCCGGAACCCCGCCGGCTTCGAGCTGCAGGGGTTCCTCCTCCGTCCGGTGGGATGGACGGAAGGGAGCCGGTATCCCCTCGTCCTGAACATCAAGGGGGGCCCTGGCGGGATGTGGGGGCGCCAATGGTTCCACGAGTTCCAGATGATGGCGGCTGCGGGCTACGCCGTGGCGTTCACCAACTACCGGGGAAGCTCGGGTTACGGCCACGACTTCCAGGCCGCGGTCCGCCTCGACTACGGAGGAGCCGATGCCGAGGACAACCTCCTGTTGCTGGACGAGGTCCTGGAGCGCCATGCCTGGATCGACCCCGGCCGCCTCTTCCTCACGGGGGGCAGCCACGGGGGATTCCTCGTGAACTGGATCACCACCCGGACGGACCGCTTCCGGGCGGCCGTCACCCAGCGGAGCGTCTCGAACTGGATCTCGGAGGCGGGGACCCAGCAGTACCCTCCCCGGGGAATGCGGGAGGAGTTCGGGGGGACCATCTGGGAGAACTTCGATCTCTACTGGGATCGATCCCCCCTGGCGCATGCCCCCCGGGTCACCACCCCCACCCTGGTCCTCCACTCCGATGGAGACCGGATCACCCCCCTGGGACAGGGGGAGGAATGGTTCTACGCCTTGAAGGCACTGGGCGTCCCCACGAGGATGGTGGTGTTCCAGGGGGAAGGGCACGGTCTCTCCCGCACCGGAACCCCGGTGAACCTGGCGGAGCGGATCCGCCGGATCATCGGCTGGTTCGAGGAGTGGGATCGGGAGCCCCGACCCTGATCCCGGACCCTCGACCGCCTCGCCCCGCGAATCCCAAATCGCAGTCCGACCATAGGTTATGAACGCCATACAAGCTGAGGACCGCCTCCTCCGCTACCGGTCCATCGTCTCCGATTGGGATCGGTTCCTGTCCACGAACCGGTCGCCGGAGCCGGTCACGCTCCGGGTCCGGAGTCTCCGCTACCGGGTGGATGAGGTGCGGAGGCGACTGGCGGCGGCGGGCTTCACCGTCACCCCGGTCCCGGGGCTCGCCCATTACCTCCGGGTGGAGGGAGGACCCCACTCCGTCGCCCAGACCCTGGAACACTGGCTGGGGTGGTTCCATGTCCAGCAGTGCGTCATGGCCCTCCCCTCCCTGGCTCTGGGCCCCGCGCCGGGGGAGCGGGTCCTGGACCTCTGCGCCGCTCCCGGGGGAAAGACGGCCCACCTGGCCGAGCTCATGGGGGACCGGGGCTGCCTGGTGGCCGTGGATCCCAAGGAGAAGCGGCTCCGGGGACTCATGGCCAACCTCTTCCGCCTGGGTCACCCCAACATCCTCGTAGTGGCCTCGGACGGACGGGAACTCCCCGGGGGGGCGCTCTTCGACCGGGTGCTGGTGGACGCTCCCTGCTCCGCCGAGGGGAATTTCCGGCGCCAGGAGGGCCGGCTCCCTCCCCGGACCCCGGCCTTCCAGAACTACATCACCCACCTGCAGGAATCCCTGCTCCGACGGGCCATCACCCTCACCCGTCCCGGAGGCACGGTGGTCTACTCCACCTGCACCTTCGCCCCCGAGGAGAACGAGGCCGTCCTGAGTCGCGTCCTTTCGGACGCTCCCGTGGAGATGGAGCCCATCGGGCTGGACGTGCCCCACGCCCCGGGAATCCCGAGCTGGAAGGGGGAGGGATTCCACCCGGACGTCCGGCATGCCTGGCGCGTCTATCCCCAGCACATGGACTCGGGGGGACTGTTCATGGCGCGGCTCCGGCGGCTGGGCGGGCCTGCCGTCGACCAGGGATGGACTCCCGTTCCCGTGGCCTTCCCCGGAGAGAAGGGGGATCCGGCACGGGAGCGGATCCGGGTGGCGAAGGATTTATTAGAACAAGAATATGGTTTTGATGCGTCGTGGATCGAGGAGATGGGCTGGATGGTCCGGGCCGAGAACATCTGGACCCACACCGTGGGGGAGTGGCCGGTGGGCTCCTGGAAGCCCACCGGGGGATGGCGGGTCGTGGCCTTGGGGCTGCGGGCCTTCCGGGAGGCGCCAGGGGGGAGGGAGACGCCCTCCAACGCCTTTCTGACCCGGTTCGCCCGCCCCCGACCTCCCTCCGGGGAAGCGGGGCCACCCCCTCGATGGCGGGAGCTGGAGCGTGCGGAGCTGGACCGCCTCCTGCAGCGGGAGGCCCTCCCCCCGGGGGATCTCCCCACCGGTCCCGTGGTCCTGGTCTTCCGGGGCCAGGTCCTGGGTCGGGGGATGGTGGGCAGGGGAGGGCTTCAGATGGAGGTCCCGAAGGCCCAGGCAAAGCGGCTGGGCGCCCTCCTGGAGGAAGGATGACGGGCGACGGCGTCCCTCCGGCACCCGGGTCGGAGACCGAGGCGCTCTGGAGGGAGGTCCAGCAGGGCCTCCGGGAGGATCCGCCCTCCCTCCCGCCCAAGCTCCTCTACGACGTCCGGGGAGCCCGGCTCTTCGAGGAGATCATGCGCCTGGAGGCCTACTACCCCACCCGGACCGAGATGGGGATCCTGGAGGCCCACGTGGACGCCATGGCCGAGCTGGCAGGTCCCGACGCCCTGCTCCTGGAGCCCGGGAGCGGCAGCGGCGAGAAGACCCGGCTCCTGCTGCGGGCCCTCCCCACTCCTGCCGCCTATGTCCCGGTGGATGTGGCCAGCGTCCAGCTGGCCACCTTCGCCCAGGAGATCCGGTCGGAGCACCCCGGGCTGGAGGTCCTGCCGGTGGTGGCCGACTACACCCGCCCCTTTCCCGTCCCCAGGCCGCGGCGGACGCCCCGGCGCCGCGTGGCCTTCTTCCCCGGTTCCACGGTGGGGAACCTCACCCCCGCTGGGGCCCTGGACTTCCTGGCCCACCTGGGGGAGGAGACCGGGCCCGGCGGAGGGCTCCTGGTGGGAGTGGATCTGGTGAAGGACCCCGCGCTCCTGGAGGCGGCCTACAACGACCCCCAGGGGGTCACCGCAGCCTTCAACCGGAACGTCCTCCGGCATCTGAACCGGGTCCTGGGAAGCGATTTCGACCCCGGCGCCTTCCAGCACCATGCGCCCTGGGTCCCGGAACACAGCCGGATCGAGATGCGCCTGGTGAGCCCCCGGGCGCAGCGGATCACATTCCGCCCGGGGCTGGATGGCGAGCCCCCCTTCCACCTGGAGTTGGGTGAAGGGGAATGGATCGTCACCGAGCACTCCAACAAGTACACGATCCCCCGCTTCGAGGCGCTGGCCAAGGAGGCGGGGTGGACGCCCGTGGCCCGGTGGACCGACCCCAGGGATTGGTTCGCGGTCCTCTTCCTGGAGCGGTGAGGGGACGGAGAGGGGGCGGTGAGGGGACGCCGACCGGCTACCCGTCCATATCCGCGCGGCCGGACTCAGTCCCCCAGGAGATACCCGAAGATGAGGGGCGCCACGATGGAAGCGTCGGACTTGATGAGGAACTTCGGGGTGTCGGCAGCCAGCTTCCCCCAGGTGATCTTCTCGTTGGGGACGGCCCCCGAGTAGCCCCCGTAGGACGGGTCGGCGTCGGTGATCTGGCAGAAGTAGCCCCAGAAGGGGGTCTCCCGCTGCATGTCCTGGATGATGGACGGGACGGTGCAGATGGCGAAGTCCCCGGCGATCCCCCCTCCGATCTGGAAGAATCCCACCGAAGGGACGCCCTCCGCCTCCCCGTTGTTGGCCAGGTACCATTCGATGAGGTGGGCGAACTGCTCCGTCCCCGTCTTGCAGCACTGGTGGTGGGGCACCTTCCCGGTGAGGACGTTGGCCGCGAACATGTTCCCCGTGGTGGAGTCCTCCCACCCCGGGGAGTACACCGGGATCTCCCGCTCCAGCGCCGCCAGGAGCCAGGAGTCCCGGGGGTCCACCTGGTAGTGCTCCTCCAGCTCCCCGGAGCGGAGGATCTCATAGAGGAATTCGAAGGGGAATTTTCTTTCTCCTTCCTCGCAGGCCTTCCGCCACCGCTCGATGAGGCGGGCCTCCAGGTGGCGCATGATGTCCTCGGGGATGCAGGTGTCGGTGACCCGGTTCATCCCCCGTTCGTACAGGGCCACCTCGTCGGCGGCGGAGAGGGCCCGCCAGTCCCGGATGACCTCGTACTCGTCGTGCCCCAGGAGGTTGAAGACGTCCTCCTCCAGGTTGGCACCGGTGCACGAGATGGCGTGGACCTTCCCCTCCCGGATCATCCGGGCCAGGATGATTCCCAGCTCGCCGGTGGACATGGCGCCGGCCAGCGTGACCAGCATCTTCCCCCCGGCCTCCAGGTGGGCCTCATAGGCCGCAGCGGCCTCCACCGCCTCCCGGGCGTTGAAATGGCGGTAGTGCTTCTCCATGAAGGCCCGGATCGCACCCATCGGCTCTCTCTCCTGGAATCCCCTGGGGATCGGTGGCGGCACCGGGAACGCGGACGATGCACCCGGCCCCGGCGTGGGACAGGGTGAAAAGGTAGGAAAGCCGGAGCCGGCGTTCCAGTCGCCGGTCCGGGAACGGGGACGCCCTATCCGTCCCCCCCCATCCGCAGGACCCGCCCGCTCCGCGCCTCGGTGAACTCCCCGTCCCGGATGGCGAAGGTCCCGTTCACCAGGACGTGCGCCATCCCCTCGGAGAGCTGGTGGGGCTCGGTGAAGGTGGCCCGGTCCCGGACCCGGTCCAGGTCGAAGACCACCAGGTCCGCCATCGCGCCCTCCCTCAGCGCGCCCCGGTCCTCCATCCGGTGCACCAGGGCGGGGAGGGAGGTCATGGAGCGGATGGCCTCCTCCAGGGTCACCACCCCCTCCTCCAGCACGTAGCGCCGGATCTTCCGGGGAAAGGCCCCATATGCCCGGGGGTGCGGCACGCCCTCCTGCCACCGGGGGAAATCCCCGTCGGAGGCCGTCATGGTCCAGGGTTGGCGCATGAGCTCCGCCACGTCCCGTTCGTCCATGTTGAAGGAGACGATCCCGGGCGAGCCTTCGGAGAGGAGGGCCAGCGCCGTCTCCACCGGGTCGCTCCCCCGCTCCGCCGCCACCGCCTCCAGGGTCCGCCCCTCGATGGAGGGATCCTCCTGGAAGAAGCGGAACTGGATCCGATCCGCCCCACCCCGTCGGTCCAGGTTCTCCCACATCTCCTCCACCAGCCCCGGGCGCACCGCCGGGTCCTGGAACCGCTCCCGCATGGTTTCGGTCCCCCCTTCCTGGGCCCACCGGGGGACGAGGGCGGCGGAGAGCCCGGTGGCGGAGGCGATGTAGGGATACTGGTCCGCGAAGACCTCCACTCCGGCCTCCCGGGCCGCCTCGATGCGCCGGACCACTGCGGTGGAGAAGCCCCAGACCCGGGGCCCCAGCGCCTTCACGTGGGTCACGATCCCCCGGACCCCGGCCTCCCGGGCCACGGTGATGACCTCCTCCACGGCGGCCAGGAGTCCAACGGTGTAGTCGGACTCGTCCCGGATGTGGCTCGTGTACACCCCACCGTACTCCCCCGCCACCCGGGCCAGCTCCACCAGCTCCCGGGTGTCGGCAAAGGAGCCCGGCGCGTAGAAGGGCCCGGAGGAGAGGCCGAAGGCTCCCTCCTCCATCCCCGCCCGCACCAGGGCCCGCATCCGGTCCAGCTCCCCCGGCGTGGCCTGTCGGTCCTCCATCCCCACCACCTCCCCCCGGAGGGAGCCGTGGGGGACCAGGAGGGCCACGTTGATCCCCAGGCCATGCTCCAGGAGTTCCTCACGCTGCGTGGCCAGGTCCACCGGCCCTCCCCCGTCGGGATTCACGAAGACGGTGGTCACCCCCTGGGCCAGCTGGGGGAAGGCATGACTCCGGTCCTCGGAGGCGAGCCCCGGTCCGGCGTGGGAGTGGGCGTCGATGAAGCCGGGCGCCAGGTAGAGCTCCCCGAGCTCCACCTCCTCCCGGCCCCGCCATCCATCCAGGCGGCCCACCGCCACGATCCGGTCCCCCCGGATGGCCACGTCGCCCCGGACCCAGGGGTTCCCGGCCCCGTCCAGGAGGCGGCCGTTCCGGAGGAGGATGTCCGCCTCCTGGGCCGTCTGCGACGCCACCTCCGTCCCCACGCCCAGCCCGCCTGCCAGGAGCACGGCCGCCCACAGGACCCGACTCGCCATCATGCTCGCCCCCCTCCGTTCTCGTACCGCGTCATGGACTCCCGGATGACCTCCACCGCCCGCTCCCGGGGTTCCCACCCGTCCACCGTCACCTCTTTCTCCTCCAGATCCTTGTAGATGGTGAAGAAGTGCTCGATCTCCCGGAGGAGATGGGCGGGGACGTCGTCCAGCCCCTTCACCCCCGCCCAGTGGGGGTCGTGGATGGGGACGCACAGGATCTTCTCGTCGGGGCCCTTCTCGTCGGCCATGCGGAAGAGGCCCACGGGAGAGGCCTCGATGAGACAACCGGGGAAAGTGGGCTCCCATACCAGTACCAGGGCGTCCAGGGCATCCCCGTCCAGGGCCAGGGTGTCCTCGATGAACCCGTAGTCCGTGGGGTAGTGCACGGG
Source organism: Gemmatimonadota bacterium (assembly GCA_050485805.1). Classification (GTDB taxonomy): domain Bacteria; phylum Gemmatimonadota; class Gemmatimonadetes; order Longimicrobiales; family Gaopeijiaceae; genus T3Sed10-66. The sequence goes on from JBJHCB010000075.1 coordinate 9,354, forward strand.
CGAGAAGAGGAGACGGTCGAAGCGGATCTTCCCCCGGTCCTTGTCATATTCGTACTTGTTCCGGCTCCCCTTGGGCACCTCGATCATGACGGGAAGGACCAGGCGATCCGGGGCCGGGGCCTCCCCCGGGGAGGGACGGCCGGGGACCCTCGGAGCAGGGGACCGGCGGGAAGCGGGATTCGAAGCGGCGTCGGACATGGGAGGGCGGGGTTCGGGACACGGGGCCATGGGCGGGCGGTGCCCACCGCCCGGGTGGGTGGGGG
>JBJHCB010000076.1:0-9591 GCA_050485805.1 Gemmatimonadota bacterium
TGGGTGGAGGCCAACCGCCGGGAGGTGGCGGAGCGGAGCGGGGGCCGTCTGGGATACATCCACATCCCCGGGATGAACGATCCTGCCTATCGCTCCACCTTCGAGGAGGTCTTGGGGCGCCATTTCGACAAGGCGGGGCTCGTCATCGACACGCGCTCCAACGGGGGGGGTGACCTGGTGGCGGACCTGGAGATGTTCTTCAGTGGACGCCATTTCTTCGAGTACACCACCGACGACCGGAGCTCCGGGTTCGAACCCTCCTTCCGATGGACCCGCCCCTCGGTGACCCTGGCCGACGAGAACAACTACTCCGACGGGCACTGCTTCGCCTGGGCCTACCAGGAGATGGGAATCGGGCCCCTCCTGGGGATGCCGGTGCCGGGGACCTGCACCTTCGGGGGCGGCCAGGCGCTCCTGGACGGCGTCTCCTTCGGGATCCCCGCCCGGGGGGTGAAGGACGCCTCGTCGGGCCGCTTCCTGGAGAACTGGCAGACCGAGCCCGACATCGAGGTGCGGAACGAGCCGGGGGTCCTGGACCGGGGCCGGGACCAGCAGCTCGAGCGGGCGGTGGAGGAGCTCCTCCGGATCGTGGGGGGATGAGGCGATGGGGGCGGACATTCGCAACGGTCGACGGGAGCTGCGGCCTGGACCTGTCGTGGCGGAGGGTTCTGGGGCGCAGGGTTCTGGGGCGCAGGGTTCTGGGGCGCAGGTCCCCCGGGCGGTCCGGACGGCCCTCCTCGCCGCCCTCCCACTGGGCCTCCTCACGGCCCCTCCGGCCGAGGCCCAGTGGGTGGAGCCCCCCCGGAACGGGTGGGTCTCGATTGCGCTCTACCACCAGGACACCCGCACCGCCTTCGACGTGGAGGGGGACCGCACCCGCTTTCCCGGGAACGGTCGGGCCGTCACCTCCGCGGTGTTTCTCACCACCGCTGTGGGACTCGTCCACGGTGTGGACGCCTGGGCCCAGATCCCCGTCCAGCGCCTTCGCTTCAGCGATGCCGCGGGGACCGATGAGGCCGCAGGGTTGGGAGACGCCCGCCTCTACCTCCGGGCGCAGCCGCTGCGACTCCTGCCCGGTGCCCGGGGGCTGGAGGATCTACCCTTCGCCGTCCGGGGAGGGATCAAGATCCCCGTGGGGGACTTCGACGTGGGTCCGAACCTCCTCCCCCTGGGGGACGGGCAGCGGGACTGGGAGCTCCTCCTGGAGGTGGGGCACTCCCTCTGGCCCCGGCCCCTCTACGTCATGGCGTGGGCGGGATACCGGTGGCGTGAAGCACTGGAGGAGGGGCGGACCGAGCTGGGAAACGAGCGATTCTTCCTGGGAGCGCTGGGCGGGGATCGGGGCCGGGCCGGGTTCAAGGTCACGGTGGACGGGTGGTACGGGGACACGCCCATCCTGAACGCCGTGGAGGCCCGGGGAGGGGAGCGGGAGATGCTCCGGTTGACGCCCTCCCTCCTCCTCACCCTGGGGCCCGGCCAGGCCGAGCTGGGCGTTCGCCGCCCCCTCTCCGGACGCAACCTCCCCGCCGGGTCCGACCTCTTCCTGGGGTACTTCGCCCGCTTCGGGTCCCGGTAGGTCCCCGGGAGCTCAACTCACGTAGGTCAGGAGCTCCGGGTTGTACATGTGCTCCACCCACTCCCGATACCCGTTGTAGACCTGGGTGGGAATCGCCACCCCGGTCCCCAGGGGCGTCTCGGTGGCCTGGGACCAGCGGGGATGGGGGACCAGGGGGTTCACCAGGGAATAGAAGCCGTAGGCCTCCGGCCAGACGTCGGCCCAGAAGGTGACCGAGGCCGGCGGGAGCTCCTCCAGGAACTCGATCCGAACCATGGACTTGGCGCTCTTGAACCCGTACTTCCACGGGAGGGCCAGGCGCCACGGGGCCCCATGCTGCTTCGGGAGGGGCTCGCCGAAGACCCCTGTGGCCACGAAGGCCAGCTCGTTCATGGCCTCGTCCATCCGGAGCGCCTCGTAGTAGGGCCACGGGTACCAGGGCTGGTTTCGCTGGCCCACCGCCTGCGACGGCCGACTGAAGGAGATGAACCGGACGAAACGGGCGGTGGAGAGGGGGCGGAAGTGCTGGATCAGCTTGGAGAGGGGGTACCCGGTCCAGGGCACCACGATGGACCAGGCCTCCACGCACCGGAGGCGGTAGACCCGCTCCTCCAGTCCGAAGCGCCGCTCCAGCTCCTCGATGTCGAAGCGGCCGGTGACCTCCGCCTCTCCCACCACGTCCACGGTCCACGGCCGCACGTCGAAGGGACCGGTATAGGCCCAGACCGAGTGCTCCCGGTGCGGATTCCCGATGAACTCGTAGAAGTTGTTGTAGGTGGCGGCCTCCAGGCGGGGGGTGGGCGGGCCGTAGGGCACCGGGTACTCGTCGTTCACCGCCGCCGGGTAGAGGTCGTCGTTCCCGTACGGACAGATGGTCTGGAGGGGTTCGTCCGGGGGGTTGGCCATGCACCCGATTCCCCCGGTGGGGATCTCGGGCTCGGGGGCCAGGGGACCGGCCGGCTCCGACTCTTCACACCCGGGGAGCACGAGGCCGGTGGCGCCCAGCCCCACTCCCGCCGCTCCGAGACCCATTCGCCTCAGGAACTCGCGGCGGCCGAAGTAGACCGACTCCGGGGTGGCCTCCCGGTCCGGGATCCTCCATCCGGGCGGAAGGATGAGGTTGGCCATGACCGGTGTCGTGGAGGGAGGGCCGCGGAGGGGCGGGCCGGGAGATCGGGGGTCGGGGCACGATCCCGGCTTCGGTGGGACTGCCTACCGTCAGGATAGGCCGGAGGACGGGAAGTGGACAGGGGTGTGGCATGGGACGGCTCCGGGGACACGGGAATGTGGCCCTGCCGTTTCCCTCGCCACTACCTTGGGCTCCGGTGACGCCGGCCGCTCCGCCGCCCCCCTCGCCTCCCGGAGGATACCCGCCATGCCCGCTCCCCCCCACCTCCCCGCCCGCCGCCTCCTTCTCCTGGCCCTGGCCGCCCTGGTGCCGGCCCTGGCCCCCAAACCGCTGGATGCGGCCGGCACCGCCCCGGACCCCATCGCCACCTTCACCCGGGCCATGGAGACCCAGGAGGGGTTCATCCCCCTCCATCTGGACGGGGAGACGGGGCGGATCTTCATGGAGGTGGACCGGCTGGATCGGGACTTCCTGTACCTGAACACCCTGGCCGGGGGACTCGGCAGCTTCGAGCCGGCCCGGCTGGACCGGGGACAGACGGGGAGCGCCATGGTGGTCCGATTCGAGCGACGGGGCCCCCGGGTGGTCCTGGTCCGGAGGAACGTGAACACCATCGCCGGCTCGGGAGACCCCCATGAGGCCCAGGCGGTGGACGAGTCCTTCCCGCCCTCGGTCCTGGGCTCCTTCCCCATCACGGAGCGGGACGGGAACCGGCTCCTGGTGGATGCCACCGACTTCTTCCTCAGCGATGTCTGGGACGTCCACGGCACCGCCCGACGGGCGGGGATGGGGGAGATGCGGGTGGATCGGGACCGGAGCTACATCGTGGGCGAGCACACCCATTCCTTCCCCACCAACACCGAGATCCGGGCCGCCCTCACCTTCACCGCCGAGAACCCCCACGCCGCCTGGCGGCGGCACGCGCCCGACGGGCGGTCGGTGACGCTGCAGCAGCATCACTCCTTCCTGGAGCTTCCCGACCCCCCCCTCCCGGTGCGCCCCTACGATCCCCGAATGGGGGTGGGCGCCGCGGTGGTGGAGGACTACTCCCAGCCCCTGGACCGGGACTACCGCCTCCGCTCCACACCCCGGTGGCGCCTGATCCCCACCGACCCCGAAGCCTACCTGCGGGGGGAGCTGGTGGACCCGGTGGAGCCCATCGTCATCCACCTGGATCCGGGAATCCCGGAGCCGTATCGCACGGCCTACCGGGAAGGAGCGGAGTGGTGGAACAGCGCCTTCGAGGCCGCCGGCTTCCGGAATGCGTTCCAGGTCCGGGACCTCCCCGACGGAGTCCATCAGATGGATGCCCGGTACTCCGTCCTGCAGATCGTCCACCGCACCGCCCCCGGCCCCTCCACGGGGAACAGCTTCCGGGACCCCCGGACCGGCGAGATGCTCCAGGCCCTGACCCAGATGGACTCGGACCGGTCCCTCACCGACTATAACATCTTCGCCGGGCTCCTCCCCGCCTTCGAGGCCCAGGGCATCGCACCCCAGATCGACGGGGTGGAGTTCGCCATGGCCCGGCGTCGCCAGCACACCGCCCACGAGCTCGGACACATCATCGGCCTCCCCCACAACCACATGGGAGCGGTCCAGGGGCGGAGCTCCGTCATGGACTACCCCTTCCCCCTCATCCGGCTGGACGGGGAGGGACGCCTGGACATCTCCCAGGCCTACCGGGACAACATCGGGTACAGCGATTCCCTGGCGGTGCGCTTCACCTACACCTGGTACCCCGACGCCGACGCCGAACGGGAGGGGCTGGAGGCCCTGGCCCGGGAGGCCATGGACCGGGGTCACCGCTTCATCACCGGAGGGCATGCCAACAGCCTGGCGAGCTCCCACCCCGAGGCCCACCTCTGGTGGGAGGGGGACGACGCGCTCCAGGGGCTGGACCGGGCGATGGCGGTGCGCCGGGTGATCCTGGAGCACTTCGACGAGCGGGCCATCCAGCCGGGGGAGCCCATGGCCTGGCTGAACCATCGCCTGGCCCACGCCTACCTCCACCATCGCTACCAGGTGGAGTCGGTGGTGAAGTTCGTGGGGGGGATGCGCTTCAGCTACGCCCTCCGCGGGGACGGGACCGCCCCCACCGAGATCGTCTCCACCGCGGAGCAGCGGCGCGCCCTGGACGAGATCCTCCGGGTCCTGTCCCCCTCGGAGCTGGCGGTCTCGAACCGGATCGTGGACCTGATTCCCCCGTCACCCCCCGGCTTCGAGGAACGGATCCCCTGGATCCCCTCCCCCGGCGGGCCGGCGCTGGACCCCTACGCCATGGCCCGGAGCTTCTCCCAGGAGGTGGTGGACAACCTCCTCCACCGGGAGCGGATGGCCCGGGTGGCCGCCTTCCACGCCCGCGACCCGGGGCACCTCTCGCCGGACGAGGTCATGGGAGCCCTGGTGGAGGCCAGTTGGGGCCGTTCCCGCCCCGGGTCCGCCTCGGAGCGGAGCTATCTGAGGGGGGTGGAGCGGTCCGTCCTGGACGCCCTGTTCGACCTGGCCTCCGACCCCCAGGCCACCTCGGAGGTGAAGAACGCCGCCGAGCGGCAGTTGGCCCGTCTGGCGGACCGGATCGACGGGGCCCCGGGTCAGGGCGCGGAGGAGGAGGCCCAGCGGCAGCGGGCCGGGCGGGAGATCCAGCGCTTCTTCGCCACGGGCGAGGTACCGGCCCTCCGCACCGGGGTGGTGACACTCTACCTCCCGTGGCCGTAGGGACCGCCATGACCCAATCGGAAGCCCCTGGACCCACGTCCTACTCCCGGCGCCGCTTTCTCCGCGGGGTGACAGGAGCAGCGGTGGCCCTCCCCCTGGGCGCCGGGGATCTCTCCCCCGCCGGTCCGCCCCCGCCCGGCGGGGCCGACCCCACCTGGATCGGTGGCACCCCCATGGTCCGGCTCCAGCGGCTCGCGGATCCCCGAGGCGCGGAGATCTGGGTGAAGTGGGAGGGGGCGAACCCCACGGGAAGCATGAAGGACCGCATGGCGCTGGGCCTCCTGGAGGAGGCCGAGCGCCTGGGTGACCTGCGCCCGGGGATGCGGGTGGTGGAGCTCACCGGAGGAAGCACGGGGAGCTCCCTGGCCATGGTCTGCGGTCCCCGGGGCTACGACGCCCACTTCGTCACCTCCGACGCCGTCTCCATCGAGAAACGGAGATCCATGGCCGCCCTGGGGGCCACCCTCGAGGTCATCCCCAGCGAAGGGCGGGGCATCACCCCCGAGCTGGTGGAGCGATCCATGGAGCGGGTGCGGGAGCTGGCGGAGGACCCGGACACCTACTGGACCAACCAGTTCGAGAACCCCGCCAACTCCCTGGGCTACCACGGCCTGGGGCGGGAGATCCTGGCGGCGGGAGGCGTGGATGCCTTCGTCATGGGGGTGGGGACCGGGGGGTGCCTCACCGGGGTGGCCACCGTCCTGGAGGAAGCCGGCGCGGAGGCGTGCATCGTGGCGGTGGAGCCCGCCGCCTCCCGGAACCTCTCGGGTGGGCCCACAGGGGGCCATGGAATCGAGGGGATCGGGATCGGGTTCGTTCCCGAGACCTTCCGGCGTGAGCTCGTGGACGAGATCCTGGCCGTATCCGAGGACGAGGCGTTCGAGGCCACGCGGGCCCTGGCCCGGGAAGAGGGGCTGTTCGCGGGACCCTCGTCCGGGGCGAACGTCGTGGCCGCCCGGCGGATCGCCTCCCGCCTCGCCCCCGGGAAGCGGGTCGTCACCCTCCTCTGCGACACGGGCCTGCGGTACCTCACCGATGACCTCTTCCACCTGGAGGGGGCGGAGCCGGAGCGCTGACGGCTCAGGGGGTCCTCCCCGCGGCCAGCTCCCGGTGGAGTCGGATCGTCTCCTCCTCGGGTTCCGCCTCCAGGCTCTCCTGGAGGAGGGTCCGGAACCGATCGAAGTGCCGCAGTGCCCGGTCCCGACCTCCGTTCCGGGCCCACCCCCGCATGAGGCCCCGGTGCCCCTCCTCGTTCAACCCATCGGCCGCCACCACCCGGCCCCAGGCCTCCAGCGCCTTCTCGGGGTTCCCGGCAGCCTCATGGGTCCGGGCCAGGAGGGAGAGCCCGTCCACATGGAGTCCCCGGTACCGGTCCCGGGCCTCCTCCAGCCACCTTGCATCCCCGGCCCCGTCCAGGAGCGGCCCCCCGTAGCGCGCCAGGACCGCCTCGAGGTGCTGGGGGTCCGGAGGGGACGGACCCCGGAGAAGGGCCCGCATCTCCTTCTCGAAGCCCTCGGCGTCCCACTCGATCCCCCGTTCCCGGGCCAGGCGGTACCGGTCGCCTGAGAGGACGATCCACGCCGGGTCCCCCAGCCGCTTCCGCAGGTGATGGAGCGTGACGTGGTAGGAATTCTTGACCTGGGCCGAGGTGGAATCGGGCCAGATGGCCTCGCCGATCTCCTGCCGCGTCACCCCCCGCGGGTTGAGGAGGAGGAGGAGGAGGAGTTCCCGGGGGCGCGCGTAGTTCCACGCCCCGCCTTCCACCCGCTCCCCCTCCAGCTCGAAGCCCCCCAGTGTCCGGATGCGAAGGGCGGGACCCACGTCCTGCCCCGGGAGGGAGGCAGGGGGAGCGTCCAGGGAGGCAGGGGGAGCGTCCAGGGGAGCCGCGCGCGGGGGCGCCTCGCTCTCGCCCATGGAGGCGGCCACAACGGCTTCCAGGCCCTCCTCCTCCCACTCCGCCAGGAGCTCGTCCAACACCGATTCCCAGCGCAGACGGGTCCCTTCGGCGAAGGCGGTGGCGAATGGGGCGTCGCCGGCGGCCTCCCGGAGGCGGGGCTCCACCCGCGCCAGGCGCGCCGCATCGGCCCCGAAGGGCCGGATCCCGATGCTCTCCCGCAGGGCGTGGGCGACGCCCAGGAGACGGGCGCCCTCCAGGGGGTCGCCCCGTAGGCCCGCGGCCTCCCCCATGAAGCCGAAGCCCCGGGCCAGGAACATGTAGGAATGCTCCTTCCGGAGTTCGGCCAGGGAGGCCAGGACCAGGCGCTCGGCCCGGGCGTTGTCCCCCCGGAAGGCCCAGAGGAGGGACCAGTTCTGCAGGGTGGCGGCCAGGTCTGCGGGCCCGAAGGTCCGGGCCACGCGGACGGCCTCCTGACTCATCCGGTCCGCCCGGTCCCGGTCCCCCGTGAACTCCGCGGCCAGGGCGCTCATGAGGAGGGCCAGGCGGTGCCCCGACTCGTGGGGATGCTGCTCGAACCAGGCCAGGGCCTGGGCCGCATAGGGAGCGACCCGGGGATCGGCCGCCTGCCCGTAGCTGAGGGCCAGGTAGTTCCGGGCCATGGCCGAGACGAAGCCGTCTCCCACCTCCTCAGCCAACCGGTCGGCCTCCTCCAGGAAGGCACGGCCCTCCTCCACCCGCATGGCCAGGGCACTGAGGGCCCCGGCCGCCAGGAGGAGGCGCGCCCGGTCGAGGCCGGGGACCGAGGCCTCCGGAAGGGACAGGGCGCCCTGGATCCAACCTCCCGCCTCCTTCCAGAACCGGGTGAAGAACCAGAACCACCAGAGCCCCCCCACCATCCCGATGTGGAGGTGGGGGGCCCCCGACCGGGACCAGGTCAGGGCCTCGCGGATGTTCTCCAGCTCCGTCCCCAGGCGGGAAGAGTACGCCTGTCGATCGGCCCGGGTCATGTGGGGGGCGGCCCTCGCCACCTCGCCGGCCATGAAGGCCGCGTGCCGTTCCCGGACCCGGTCGGCCTCCCCCGAGGCCTCGAGCTTCCCGAGGGCGTACTGCCGGATGGTCTCCAGGGGGAGGTAGCGGGCCACGCCGTCCACCTCCTTCACCTGAAGGAGGGACCGGTCCACCAGGAGGGCCACCTGATCCAGCACCTCCAGGGGATCCTGATCCGGATCCCCGCCCACCGCTGCGGCCCCGTCCAGGGTGAACCCGCCCCGGAACACGCTCAGCCGCCAGAGGAGACGACGGGCCGGGTCGGGAAGCAGGTCGTGGCTCCAGTCGATGGCGGCGCGGAGCGTCCGATGTCGGGGCACCACCCGGCGTCCACCGGAGGTGAGGAGGGTGAAGACGTCACTCAGGCGGTCCCGGATCTGCTCCACCGTCAGGACCCGGACCCGGGCCGCCGCCAACTCGATGGCCAGGGGGATGCCGTCCAGGGTCCGACAGATCTCCGCCACCGCGGGGGTGTTCCCCGGGGTCAGGGAGAACCCCCGGGACACGTCCCTGGCCCGATCCTGGAACAGCTGCAGCGCCTCGGCCCGCGCCATGGTCTCCGGTGGCTCGGAGGGGTCGGAAACCCCGAGGCCGGGGACGAGCCAGGCCCGCTCGCCCGTGACGCCCAGCGCCTCCCGGCTCGTGGCCAGCACGGTGAGCTCGGGACGGGCGGCCAGGAAGGTCTGGACGGCGAGTGCGCACGCCTCCACCAGGTGCTCGCAGTTGTCCAGCACCAGGAGGAAGGGCCCCGTGGGGAGGAAGGGGAGGGCGGATCCGGGGTCCCCGGCAGGAATCTCCTCCTGCACACCCAGGGCCCGGGCGATCTGTTGGGGCAGGAGCGCCGGATCGGGGACGGAGGCCAGCTCGACCCAGCAGGGGGCCTCCAGCGGGTCGCCGGCGGTCCCATCCCCGCTGCGGCGGAGCAGGACCTCCAGGGCGAGTCGGGTCTTTCCACTCCCACCGGCCCCGGTGAGGGTCAGGAGGCGCGTGGTTTCCAGAAGGCGGAGCAGTTCCGACGCCTCCCGCTCCCGCCCCACCAGGGGGGTGAGGGGGATGGGAAGGGAGCCCGAGCGGGCTGCAGGGTCCGTCATGGGGTGGGACTCGGGCCGGGAACCCGACCGGCGCACCCTGGGACGGGTGCATGGGAAGGGCGGGTTCGGGTTGCCCGAATCTACAACGCGCCTGGCGCTCCGTCAGGATCCCCCGCAGGGGGGAGGAAGACCACCCGCCCCACCACCCCCCCAT
>JBJHCB010000077.1:0-9558 GCA_050485805.1 Gemmatimonadota bacterium
TGGACGGGGCCGTCCTCTATGCCGACATCTCCACCATCTTCCTGGGCGCCGGGATCCCGGTGACCATCGAGAAGGGGCTGGGGCCCGTCCTCCCCCACCCCTACGACACGGCGGAGACCGTCCGTTCGCTGCGCCCCTTCGACCCCCGGGACACCCTGGACTTCGTGCTGGAGACCCTCCGGATCCTGAAGGAGGAGCTGGACATCCCGGTCCTGGGCTTCATCGGCGCCCCCTTCACCCTCATGACGTACATGGTGGAGTCTCCCCGCTCCAAGGAGCGCCACGGGACGAAGGGGTTCATGTGGCGGGAGCCCGCCCTGTGGGACGAGCTCATGTCCTACTGGTCGGAGCACCTCATCGAGTTCGGAAAGGCCCAGGTGGAGGCGGGAGCGGGGTGCATCCAGCTCTTCGACTCGTGGGCCGGGGTCCTCCATCCCGACGACTACCGGCACTCGGTCCTCCCCTACTCGAAGCGGATCCTGGACGGCCTGGGCGACGCGGGCGTCCCCACCATCAACTTCGCCACGGGGAATCCCGCCCTCCTCCCCCTCATGGCGGAGGCCGGCGGGGATGCCGTGGGGCTGGACTGGCGGGTGCGGATCGACGAGGGGTGGGCCACGGTGGGGCACCACCGGGCCGTCCAGGGGAATCTGGACCCGGTGGCCCTCCTGGCCGGAGAGGAGGTGGCCGTGGCCCGGGCCGAAGAGATCCTCCAGGCAGTGGGGGGGCGGCCGGGGCACATCTTCAACGTGGGACACGGCCTCCTCCCCCAGACGGATCCTGCGGTGGTGCGCGCCGTGGTGGAGCACGTCCAGGGGACCGACCTGCGGGAGCTCCGGGGACGGAGCTGACGAGGTGGATCCGGGGGGCACCGGGGGGGTAGGCGGTCCTCCCACGGCTGAGCCCACAGTCCCGCGACCCCGACAGTCCCGCGCCCCCGACCACGCCGCGCCCACGCCCGACTCCACGTCCGAGCCATGACGCCTTCCCATCCACGAAAGACCGGAATCCTCGTCCTGAACTTCGGCGAGCCCGAGGAGCCCACCCCGGAGCAGGTGATCCCCTTCCTCGAGCGGATCTTCCACACCAACGCCTCCCTGGAGGCCCACGCCACCGAGGAGGAGCGACGGGCCCGCTCCCGGCAACTCGCGGAACGGCGGGCTCCGGGGCTCATCGCCGAGTACGAGGAGATCGGGGGCTCTCCCCTGAACGAGCAGGCCCGGGCCGAGGCCCGGGGGCTGGAGGCCGAGCTCCGGCGACGGGGCCACGACGTGAAGGTCTACTCCGGCTTCCAGTACACCGAGCCCCTCATCGCCCGGGCGGTGCGGGAGGCCCAGGCCGACGGGGTGGAGCACCTGGTCGGCCCGCCGGTCTACCCCCTCTGCGGGTACTCCACCAACGTGGCCTCCCTGAACGACGTGCAGCGGGCCATCGACCGGTTGGGGTGGGCGGAGGTGACCTTCGAGGGGATCACCGGGTGGCACCGGCACCCGGGCTACCTCCGGATGCGGGCCGACACCATCCGGCGGTCGGTGGAGGACGCCGGCCTCGACCTGAACCATCCCAGGACGAAGCTGGTCTTCTCCGCCCACGGCACCCCCAGGAAGTACCTGGACGAGGGGAGCGGGTACGGCCGCTACGTGGACGAGTTCTGCCGGGAGATCGCCGGGCTCCTGGGGGTGGAGGAGTACGCCCTGGGGTTCCAGAACCACACCAACCGTGGTGTGGAGTGGACCCAGCCGGACGTGGAGAAGGTCATCGAGACCATCGACGCCGACACGGTGGTGGTGGATCCGGTCTCCTTCATGCACGAGCAGTCGGAGACCCTGGCGGAACTGGACCACGAGCTCCGGGAGGAGGCGGAGGCCCGGGGGTTGGCCTTCCACCGGGTGCCCGTGCCCCACGACGACCCCCGGTGGCCGGTGGTCCTGGCGGACCTCATGGAGCCCTTCCTCACGGGAGAACCGAGTCCGGTGGGCTTCCGGTACGGGCGCTGCCGCTGCCGCCCCGAGGCCAACACCCTCTGCCTGAACTCCCTTCCCCGGGACGAGGCAGCCCCCCGGCCCGAGGCGGCTCCGGCCCCCGTAGCGGGATAGGGGAGGGGGTCCCCACCCCCCCCTCCCGGCCTCACCCCCGGGAGAGGAGGTCCGCCAGCTCCCGGGCCCGGGCCAGGCGCCCGGGGATCCCCACCCGGGATTCGTAGTTGCTCCCCAGGTGGACCCCCTCGGGAAGGCGCATCCCGTCCAGGGCCACCCAGCTCCGATCCCACGACGGCACCCGGGTACGCCCCACCGCCAGGACCCGGGACCCGCATCCGGTGACCCCCTGGAACTCCCTGCGGGCGATCTCCCCCAGCTCCTCGTCGTCCAGATCCAGCGCCCCGGGATCCCGGGCCCCGCCGAGGAAGGCGGTGTACACGTCCTTCCGTCCCAGGGCGCTGGCGTTCCAGGTCACGCCCCGGGTGCGGAGCCCCTCGCCGTAGCTCACCTGGTATCCCAGGCCATGGAGCTCCCCCTCGCCGGCCAGGTGGACCATGACCAGGCGGTTGTAGCGGAGGCGTCGGAGGCGGTCGGCCACCTCCGGCACCTCCGCCTCCAGGAGGCCGGCGGCCCCCTCCGCCTCCAGGGTCAGGACGACCTGGCGGCAGCGGACGGCCTCCCCGTCCCGGGTCCGGAGGACCCACGCCGAGGCGCCGTCCCGCTCCAGCGCGCCAACCGGGGTATCCAGGGACACCTGGGGACGGATGCGATCCAGGAGGGCGTCGGTGAACTCCTGCATCCCCTCCTGGAAGGAGACGGCCGGGGGCGCGGCCGTCCGGTTGAAAGAGCCCTTCAGGAACGCCCACAGGATGCTCCGCGTCACGCCGAAACCCTCCATGGTCTCCGCCAGGGAGTGGCGTACGTACATCGTCCCAGGGTCGGACCCGTAGAGCCCCCCGAAGAGGGGGCCCATGAGGTTCTCGTAGGCCTCCCGGCCGAACTTCCGGGTGAGGAAATCCCCCACGGTCTCGTCGGACCCATAGCCTCCGGTCAGGGGCTCCCGGAGGAGGCGGAGCTTTCCCCGGGGGGAGAGGAGGTCGGTTCCGAGCAGGTCCCTCACGGTGAAGGGGACGCGTCGAAGCCTCCCCCCCCGGAGGACGAAGAGGGGAAGCGAGGGGGGGACGGAGACCACCCGATCCTCCAGCCCCAGGGTCCGGATCATGTCCGCGATGGTGGGGGTCACCCGGGTGCGCTGGGGCCCGTGATCCAGGAGTCGGCCCTCCACCCGGGAGGACCGGATCACCCCGCCCCCCCGGGAGGTGGACTCCAGGACGCGGAAGGGAACGCCCCGGGCCTCCAGGAGGTTCCCCAGGGAGAGCCCGGTGATGCCGGCACCGACGATGCCGATCATGAGGGACGGGGCCCGAGCATGGCGAACCGGAGGGGGCAGATGGGGGGCAGGGACCGCCGGAAAGGTCCGCGGTCACCTCCCCACGGACCCCCGGAGGCCGGGGGGCGAAGGGTCTCAATCTCCCCTCGATCCCCGGACTTTTCAAGGAACAGGGGGGTCTCCGTCGGCGGGAAGGGAGGTGGGGAGGAGGGCCGCCGCTCCCTCCCGTCGGGCCAGCGCCACGAAGGCCCAGACGCTTCCGCGGTAGTTCTCCACCCCCTCGGGGATCCCGTGGGAGCGCAGCATGGCGTCGTTGGCCCGGGTGGTGGCCCGGCTCACGGGCCCCCGGGCATCCTCCCAGTAGGCCGCCACCGCCTCCAGGTCCCGCCGAACCCCGGGGAGCCGCTCCCGGCTCACGGCCCAGGCGGCGTCGGGGTCCACCCGGCCCAGGGCACCGATGAGCTGCCGCTGCAGGAAGAGGACCCCGGCGTACCGGATCCCGGGGTCGGGGGCCTCCAGGGTCACCAGGTACGCCAGGGTGTTGGCGTCCGCCTCCCGGGCCACCCCCCGCTGATGGGCCATCTCGTGGGCCAGCTCCTTCCCGCCGAGCCCACCCGGCAGGTCGGCCAGGACCAGCGCCTCTCCGGTGAAGGGGAAGTACATCCCCGCCACCCCGAACCGCTTCACCAGGGGAGAGAGGAGGAAGGGCTTGGGGTCACCGTGGCTCCGGGTGAAGCGGGGGGGGAGCCCCCAGCGGTCCGCCGCCCGCTCCCACCCCTGGGCCAGCGCCGGCGGAAGCTGGCGGGGATCGCTCCCGGGGGTGGGGTGCCCGGCGTCCTCCGTCCCGTGGATCGTCCGATAGAGGAGGTTCCCGGCGTGCACCGCCTGGGAGGCCAGGGCCCGCAGTTCCCCCGCCGGGACCTGGCCGGCCGGGGGGATCCCCAACGTCTGGTCCACGCCGGGACGGGCGTACTGGAAGCCCCAGAGCAGGTAGAAGAGGAAGAGGAGCACCCCGGCATCCTGGCCCAGCCGGAGCCCACCCCTCGCCAGGGTCCGGGGAAGGCGGTCCTCGCCTCGGCGGAGCTGCCCCACGCCTCCCACGATCCCCAGGACCTGGCGCAGGATCACCGCCCCGATGACCAGCTCCGCCAGGGAGAAGGGGAACAGGCCGGTTCCCAGGGACAGGCCCCGGGCCAGGGCGGGAAGGGGCCCGCTCCCCACCACCCCCTCGGCCACCTCCGGATACCGGGAGAGGAGATGGAAGCCGCCCCACGCCAGGAGACCGGCCCCGATCCCCGCGAGGCGGCGGCGGAGGTGGAGGGGGGGAGGCTCAACCGGAAGGGGTGGTTCCTCCGGCGCCCCGGGGGAAGCCGGCGCCGGGCCCGGGGGGCCCGGATCCCCCACCTTCCCCTGCGTTCCCCTCACGGCATGCCCCGGAACCACTCCACCCACTCATGGTTCCGCGGGGCAGGCCCATCCCACGGCTCCGCCATGAGGGCCTCCACCTCGTCCGCCTCCCGGGGGGCGGGGGAGATCCATTCCAGGGTCCCGTCGGGACGGACGAGGTACCCGTCCTCGATGCGGACGCCGATGTTCCGGTACCGCTCCACCGCAGGGGCGATGGCCTCCCGGACCCGTCGGTTCGCGGGGGTGTCGGGGAGCACCTCGTCCAGGAGGTTCGGACGGACGTAGACCCCCGGTTCGATGGTGAACGACACCCCGGGCTCCAGCACCGGGGGCCACGGGTCATGGACGTCGAGCCCCGTCCCGTGTCCCAGGCCGTGCATGTAGAAGAGGTGGAGCTGGGGGATGGCCTGCCCCCCCGGCCCCTCGTAGGTGGCCTCCGGCGCCTCGATGAGGCCCAGGTCGGCGAGTCCCCGAGCCAGGACCTCGGCAGCCACCTGGTTCAACTCGGCCACCGACACCCCGGCCATGGCCCGACCCTCCGCCGCCGCCTGGGCGTCCCGGACCAACTGGTAGATCTCCCGCTGGGCCTCGGTGAACCGTCCCCCCACGGGGTAGGTCCGGGTGACGTCGGCCGCATACCCCCCGTAACTCGCTCCGATGTCCACCACCACCACCTCCCCCTCGTCCATGAAGCGGTCGTTGGCGTTGTAGTGGAGGATGGTGGAATTCGGACCGGAACCCACGATGGAGGCGAAGGCCGGTCGCTCGGCTCCGTTCCGACGGAAGGTGAACTCCACCAGGGCCTGCATCTCGAACTCGTTGCGGCCCGGGGCCAGGGCACCGGCCACCTCCCGATGGGCGGCCACGGTGAGGAGGTTCGCCTTCCGGAGCAGATCCTGCTCTGCCTCGGACTTCACCCCCCGCATCCGGTTCACCTCGTCGTTCACCGGCACCAGCTCCACCTCGGGGATCCGGGTGAGCAGGCCCAGGATCCGCTGCGTCACGTCGTCCCGGACGGCGGCCGCCGGCTGGTGGTTCCCCACCAGTCGGAGGGGCTGACCGGCCCGGAGGCGACGGCCGAGGAACCCGGACAGCTCGGCGATGTCGCGCCCCCGCATCCCGGTGGCCTCCCGGGCCCCCTCGGGCCCCACCCGGAGGCCCTCCCACGTCTCCTGGGCAGGATCGCGGGGATTCACGAAGAGCACCTCCTCGACCCCTCCGTCCCGGATCACCAGGACCAGGGCGGCGTCGGGCTCCTGGAACCCGGTGAGGTATCGGAAGAGGGAGTTCTGGTGGAAGGAGATGTAGTCCTGGGGAGGCGCGGCGCTCCCCATGGCCAGGAGGATCCCGTCCCCCACCACCGCCGCCAGGGAAGCCCGTCGATCCGCGAACTCCTCCTGGGAGATCTGGGCGCGGAGGAGGTCGGGCGCCGACAGGAGAAGGAGGAGGACGAGGAAACCGGACCACCGGATGGGGCGTAGGAACACGTTGAGGCACCTCGAGGGAGGAAGGGGGAAACCGTCCCGGCTCCCCATCGCACCTGCAGGGGTACGACTCTCTTTCCCCGGAACGACGCCCACGGTTCCCCGCACCGGAGCACGCATGCCCCTCGGACTCGATTCCCTGCGCCCCTTCTTCGGGGGCGGCGTTTTCCCCCTGCTGCTGGTCTGGGCGGTCCTGGCCGCAGCGGCTCCGACGGAAACCCCATCCCCGGCGCCGCCGCCAGGGGCCGACCCGGGGGTGGCGGCCCCCACGGGAAGCTCCTTCGCGGAGGCGACCCTTCCGGAGGAACCGGGGATCCAGGTCGACCCCTTCGGCCAGCGGCCCCGTCTCGACGGAGCTCGCATGCTGGAGGACCAGAGGACCCTGGCCCACGACTCCATGGAGGGCCGGCGAACCGGAACCCCCGGCATCGAGCGGGCCCGGCGCTTCCTTTCCAGGGTCATGGAGGAGCGTGGCCTGGGACTCGTGGACGGCGCGCGAACCCGCACCTTCGAGTTCGTGGGTCGCCAGGACGGGGTCACCTACGAGGGGGTGAACCTCCACGCCCTGGTCCCGGGAACCGTCCACCCCGACCGGTACATCGTGGTCACGGCCCACTACGACCACCTGGGGATCCAGGACGGCCAGATCTTCAACGGGGCCGACGACAACGCCTCGGGAACCGCGGCGATCCTGGCCATGGCGGACTGGTTCAGTGGGAACCTGCCGCGCCACTCCCTGCTGTTCGTGGCCTTCGACGCCGAGGAGATGGGGCTTCAGGGAGCCCGGGCCTTCATCCAGGACCCCCCCGTGCCCCTGGATCGGATCGTCATGAACGTGAACCTGGACATGGTGAGCCGGAGCGAGGCGGGGGAACTCTACGCGGCCGGGACCCATCACTACCCCTTCCTCACCCCCCTGGTGGAGGAGGTGGCGGCGTCCTCCGGCATCACCCTCCTCATGGGCCATGATTCGCCGGACCTGCCCCCGGGGGACGACTGGACCCTGGCGTCGGATCACGGCCCCTTCCACCAGGCGGGGATCCCCTTCCTCTACTTCGGGGTGGAGGACCATCCGGGATATCACGACCCCTCGGACGTGGTGGAGGAGATCACCCCGGACTTCTACATTGAAGCCGTGGAATCGGCCCTGGACTTCCTCCTTCTGGTGGATCGTCGAGGGGAACGCATCATGGACGCCCGCTCGGGAGGACTCCGATGACGACAAGGAAAGCCCACACCCGCTCCTCCGGTGGAGGAGGCTGGTTGGCCTTCGCCCTGGTCCCCGGACTCCTCCTCCTGCCGGGGTGTGATCTCCTCACCGCCGAGGAGCCCCTCCCCCTCACCGCCGCCCTGGAGGTGGACCCGGCGAACCCGCAGGCGGGAGAGGCCGTTCGCTTCAGCGCGGAGGGAACCGGGGAGCAGCTGGCCGCCATCATCCTGGAGTTCGGGGACGGTGGCCAGGACGTCCAGGAGTTCGGCGGCGGGCGCAGGGCCACCGTCCAGCGGGAGTGGGTCTACGAGGAGCCGGGGACCTACGTGGCCACCATGGAGGTGGTGGAGTTCTCGGGGCTCCGGGCCTCCGCCTTCGTGGAAGTGGAGGTCTCCGGGCCCGGGAGCCCGTGACCCGGATCCGCATCCGACCCCTGGGGCAGGAGGACATGGAGGTCTTCCTGACCCTGGTGGACGCCCACGCCGACTTCGAGGGACTCCCCCGCCCCACCCCGGAGGCCCGGGAGCGGCTGGTGCGGGACGCCCGGGACTCCCCTCCGCGGTACCGGGCCTTCCTGGCCACCATGGACGGGGAGGACGTGGGATACGCCATCACCTTCGAGGCCTACTCCTCCTTCCTGGCCCGCCCGACCCTCTTCCTGGAGGACATCTTCGTGCTGGAGCCCCACCGGGGACGGGGGTTCGGCGGGGCCATGTTCCGCTACCTGGTGGACGAGGCCCTGCGACGGGGTTGCGGACGGATGGAGTGGATGGTACAAGAGTGGAACGAGGAAGCCATCCGATTCTACCAGCGGCGGGGCGCGGAGGCCCTGTCGGATTGGAGGAGCTTCCGGATCTCCAGGGAACAGCTCCTCCGGCTCGCAGACGGGGAGGCGGGAAACGCTCCCCCTCCCGAACGGCAGACTTCCCCCCCCCAACCAGGATCCCACGGATGACCGACGGCCGCTTCCACCTGCCCTTCCCCGAGAACGAGCCGGTGCTGGACTACGCCCCCGGCTCTCCCGAGCGTGAGTCCCTGGCGGGCTGGATCGCGGCCCAGGACGGGGTGGTGGCCGACCTCCCCCTGGTGATCGGGGGAAGGGAGGAGAAGGGGGAGGGATCCTTCACCCAGCATTCCCCCCATCGCCGGCACCGGGAGATCGCCCGGGTGCAGGCCGCCGGCCCCGCCCAGGTGGAGGCCGCCATCGCTGCGGCGGCCCGGGCCCGGCCCGGGTGGGCCGCCCTCCCCTTCGAGGACCGGGCCGCCATCTTCCTCCGGGCCGCCGAGATGATGGCGGGCCCCTACCGGGACTTCCTGAACGGCTCCACCATCATGGGCCAGTCCAAGTCCGTGGTCCAGGCGGAGATCGACGCCGCCTGCGAGCTCATCGACTTCCTCCGCTTCAACCTCCACTTCGCCGAGGCCATCTACGAAGGACAGCCCTTCTCCGGAGAGGGGATCTGGAACCGGATGGACTACCGGCCCCTGGAGGGATTCGTCCTGGCCATCTCCCCCTTCAACTTCACCGCCATCGGGGGCAATCTCTCCTCCGCCCCGGCCATCATGGGGAACGTGGTCCTCTGGAAGCCCTCGGAGAAGCAGGCCCTCTCGGCCCACTACACCATGGAGATCTTCCGGAAGGCCGGGCTTCCCGACGGGGTCATCAACCTGATCCACGGGGATGGGGCCACCGTCTCCGACGTGGCCATGGCCCACCCCGACTTCGGAGGCCTTCACTTCACGGGTTCCGCAGGGGTCTTCCGGGGCCTCTGGAGGAAGGCGGCGGATCACCTGGGGACCTACCGCTCGTACCCCCGGATCGTGGGCGAGACGGGGGGAAAGGACTTCGTGGTGGCCCATCCCTCCGCCGAAGCCGACGCCCTGGTGGTGGCCCTGGCGCGGGGGGCCTTCGAGTACCAGGGGCAGAAGTGCTCCGCCGCCTCCCGGGCCTACATCCCCCGGTCCCTCTGGCCCCGGGTCCGGGACGGCCTGGTGGCCCTGGCCGAGGAGATCCCCATGGGGGACGTGGAGGACCTCAGCACGTTCATGGGCGCGGTCATCGACGAGGGAGCCTTCGTCAAGCACCGG
>JBJHCB010000078.1:0-9544 GCA_050485805.1 Gemmatimonadota bacterium
CGCTCCTCCAGCTTCGAGAGCCGACGGTAAAGATGGAGCTTCTGCCCCGCATCCGAAACATACCCGTCGGGGAGGTATGCGGATCCCGGGAGGGAGACCTCGGGTTCGGGAAAGTCGTGGGCCTCCCCGTCGCCCCGCCGGAAGCGGCGCACCGCGTCCTCCAGGAGACGGAGATAGGTGTCCATCCCCACCGCGTGGGCGAAGCCCGACTGGTGCGCGCCCAGGAGGTTCCCTGCCCCCCGGAGCTCCAGGTCCCGGAGAGCCACCTGGTAGCCGCTCCCCAGCTCGGTGTAGTGCTCCAGCACCCGCAGGCGCTGCCGCGCCTCCTCGGTGATCCCGTCGGGCACCACCAGGTAGCAGTGGGCCCGCCGGTCCGAACGCCCCACCCGTCCCCGGATCTGGTAGAGCTGGGCCAGCCCGAAGCGGTCGGCGTGGTCCACGATGAGGGTGTTGGCGTTGGGGACGTCCAGGCCGTTCTCCACGATGGAGGAGCAGACCAGGACGTCGATCTCCCCCCGGATGAAGTCCCGCATCACCGGGTCCAGGTCGCCAGGCGGCATCTGGCCGTGGGCCACCTCCACCCGGGCAGCCGGGGCCAGGCGGCGCACCCGCTCGGCGATGGTCTGGATGGTCTCCACCCGGTTGTGGAGGAAGTAGACCTGGCCGCCCCGGTCCAACTCCTGGGCCATGATCTCCGACAGGAGACCATCGCTCCAGGGGATGCTCTGGGTGTGGACGGCGAGGCGGTCCCGGGGGGGGGTCCGGATGAGGGAGAGGTTCCGCATCCCGCCCAGGGACAGCTGCAGGGTCCGGGGGATGGGGGTGGCGGTGAGGGTCAGGACGTCCACCGAGGCCCGGAGCTTCTTCAGCCGCTCCTTGTGCTTCACCCCGAAGCGCTGCTCCTCGTCCACCACCAGGAGCCCCAGGGACTGGAAGCGCACGTCGGGGGAGAGGAGGCGGTGGGTGCCGATGACGATGTCCACCTCTCCCCGCTCCAGCGCCGCCAGGATCTCGTCCTGTTCCCGCTGGGAGCGGAACCGGGAGAGAGCCGCCACCTTCACCGGAAAGTCCGCCAGCCGCTCCTCGAAGGTCCGGCAGTGCTGCTCCACCAGGATGGTGGTGGGGGCCAGCACCGCCACCTGCTTCCCGTCCTGCACGGCCTTGAAGGCGGCCCGGATGGCCACCTCCGTCTTGCCGAACCCCACGTCCCCGCAGATCAGGCGGTCCATGGGCCTCGGGGACTCCATGTCCTTCTTCACCTCGGTGGTGACCCGGGCCTGGTCCGGCGTGTCCTCGTACAGGAACGAGGCCTCCATCTCCCGCTGCCACTTCGTGTCCGGGGAGAAGGCGAAGCCCTCGGCCAGCTCCCGCTCGGCGTAGAGCTCCAGGAGTTCCTGGGTCATCCGGCGGATGGCCTCTTCCGTCTTCCGCTTCAGCGTCTTCCAGCGCTTCCCCCCGATGCGATGCACGGAGGGTGGCTCGGTCCCGTCCGTCTCCCCGATCCAGCGCTCCACCAGGTCCAGGCGGTAGACGGGGACCCGGAGGACCTCCCCGCCGGCATATTCCACGGCCAGGACCTCCAGCGCCTCGCCCCCCACCTCGATCTGCTCCAGCCCCCGGAACCGGCCGATTCCGTGGTCCATGTGGACCACGTAGTCCCCGGGAGCGAGCTGGGCCAGGCTCTCCAGGGCCACCGACCCCTTGAAGCGTCGCCCGCTCCGGACCCGGCGTCCCCGGCGGAAGATCTCGTGGTCCGTCAGGACGTTGAGGGGAGGCGAGGTCTCGGGGAGGAGGAACCCGCCCTCCACCGTCCCCACGCCCACGGAGAGCCCCGGTGGGAGACGCCTCCCTTCCGAGAGGATCTCCTCGAGGCGCTCCACCTGCCCCTCGTTGTCGCAGAGGATCACCGTGGCGGCGCCCCGGCGCGCCTCCCCCTCCAGGAAGTCCTTCAGGCGCTCCATGCGCCGCTCCACCTGCGGCGGGGGGGAGGCCCGGAGGTTCAGCTCCCCCGGACCGTCGGCCACCAGGCGGAGCCTGGGGCGTCGATGCGTCCCCTCCCGGGCCTGGGCCGCGGGAAGGAGGATGCGCTCCGGGTCGGGAAGGCGCTCTCCCCCCTCTTCGCGATCCCGCCGGATCTGGTGGGCCTGGGCCTCGCACCGACGGAAGGCCTCCTCCCACTCGTCCGCGCCGAACTGGACCAGCACCGCGCCCTCGGGAAGGATCTCCAGGAGGCTGCGGGTGGACTGGCCCCCATCGTCCCCACCGGACCGGAACCGGGCGGGAAGGAGGGTCACCCGCTCCTCGGTCCCGGTGGACCGCTGGTCGGTGACGTCGAAGCGCCGGATGGAGCTGATCTCGTCCCCCCAGAACTCCAGGCGCACCGGGTCCGGAAGCCCCAGGGAGAAGATGTCCAGGATCCCCCCCCGCACGGCGTACTGCCCCACCTCCTCCACCAGGGAGACCCGCTCGTACCCCAGGTCGTCCAGCTCCTCTGCCAGGAGCTGGAACCCGATCTCCTCCCCGGCTTCCAGCTCCAGCCGGAGACGGGCCAGGCGGTCGGGGAGGGCGACCCGTTCCTGGAGGGCCCGGGGGGTGGTGACGAAGAGGCGGGCCGAACCCCCGAAGAGGGCCTCCACCGCCTCCACCCGGAGCCCCCCGATCCGGGGATCCTCCTCCGGGGAGTAGAAGCGGGACTCGCCCTGGGGGTAGAGGGGAACCGGCTCCCCCTCCAGCAGGGAGAGGAGATCGGCCTCCAGTCGTGCGGCCCCCTCGGGGTCGTCGGCCACGGCCACGAAGAGATGGCGGGGAAGCTCCCGGTAGAGCGCCGCCAGGAGGGCCGCCCCCGAGGAGCCCACGTTCCCCGTGACGGTGAGGACCCCCCCCCCGGTGGGGGGAGAACGGAGAAGGGCCTGGAAGGTGGGGGAGGTCCGGAGGCCGTCCACCACGCGATGGGGATTCAGCGCCAAGGTCTGGGGTGTCGCGGGTCTGGACAGGCTGGACCGGAGGGTCGGGGGGACGAGGGCGGAGTCGGCACGGATGTCAGTCGGGTCGGTGGGGCCGCCGGACCCGGAAACTCCCGTCCGGAGCGGCGAGCCACCCCTCCGCCACCAGGAGGAGGAGGGCGAGGATGGCCAGGACCGGCGCCACCTCCCGCCCCCTTCGATGGGCCAGCACCTCTCGCTCCCACCGTACGGCGCCGGTCACCGTCCGGACCTCACCCCCTCCCGCGGCCAGGGCCTCGGCCACGGCGTCGACCCCCCCACGGGGCCCTGGGGGAGGCGCGGGGCGGACCGCCACCCGCGCCAGGGTGGCCCCCTGGGCGTCCAGGAGATCCCAGACCCCGGTGCGACCGGTTCCGAGCAGGGACGGAATACCGTCAGCTGTCCGGGAGGTTCCGTTGGGTTCCCGCGCCCCTCGGACCTCCGGAGGGAGGGGGATGGGGTCCCCCGCCTCCACGGTGGTGGGGAGGCCCGCACCTTCCGCCGGATCCAGGAGACGGTCCAGGAAGGGGAGCATGGCGGCCGACAGCGGGAGGTCGGAGGAGGTCCGATCCAGGGGCGAGGCCAGGATCCGGATCCGATGGCCCTCCCCCACCGACTCCTCCACCAACCAGGGGGCACCGTCCGTGTTCCGCAGGAGGACACCCCCCCCGGGACCCTCCAGGCGGAGCCGCTGGCGCAGGGCCACGTCAGCCAGGGTGCGGGGAAAGCCCGAGCCCCCCGGGTCCACCCGGCGCTCCACGTCGGCGGGAGTCCCGTCCGGTCCCAGGCGCCAAGTGGATCCCAGGGTCTCGAGCCAGAGGTTCAGGGCAGGGAGGACGGACGGGTCCCTGGGAGGGAGGAGGACCGTGAGGGGGGGGAGGGAGGCGGCGGGGGGGAGGGCAGCCTCTCCGGAGAGGAGGAGGACCTCCCCTTCACCAGGAGGGGTCCGGCGGACCCGTCCGGCCGCCTCCAGCGTCTCCAGGGCCTCCTGGACGAAGGGGAGGGGCGAGCCCGTCAGGGCCACCCGGGGGGCGGGGCGGACCCGGACGACGAAGTCCACCCGGTCGTCGGTCCGGAGCGCGTCCGGATCGATCTCCACCCAGCCCGTCCGCCACCCCTCCTCCAGGGCGGGCAGGGGGACGACCCCCCACCCACGGTCGTCGGTGCGCCCCGCCGCCACGAGCTCGTCCTCCACGTGCACCCGGACCGCCACCCCCTCGGGACGGGCGCCGGCCACCCGCACCTCCACCTCAGAGGGGTCCCCCGCCCTTGGGGGGAGCCCACCTCCCACCCGGACCTCCGCGATCCCCCGCTGCTCCTCGTCGGGAAGCCCGGGCTCCATCAGGAGGGCCGGTACGTCCAGGGGAGGGAGGAGGGGGGGATCCACGTCCCGGAGCTCGGAGAGGAGGAGGATCTGGGTGGGGCCCTCCTCCGCGGCGGCCAGGAGGGCTTCGGCCCGGGCCAGGGTGGCCCCCAGGTCACCCCGGACCGCGGTGGGCTCCAGGAGCGCCAGGAGGGAATCCGCTCCTGCCGCCGAGACGGGGAAGGCGGTCCGCCACGGCTCGCCCACGGGAAGGATCCAGATCCGGTCTGCGGCCCCGGCGGCGGCCACCGCCTCCCGGGCGTGGGTCCTGAGGTGGTCCAGGACCCGCTGGCCCTCCACCACCCGTCCCGAGGCGATCCCG
The DNA here is from genome assembly GCA_050485805.1 of Gemmatimonadota bacterium. Classification (GTDB taxonomy): domain Bacteria; phylum Gemmatimonadota; class Gemmatimonadetes; order Longimicrobiales; family Gaopeijiaceae; genus T3Sed10-66. The sequence continues at coordinate 4,667 of JBJHCB010000078.1, forward strand.
TTGTCCACCACCACCACCAGGGCCCCCGGAGGGTGGTCGCGCCCCCCCACCGGCAGGACCAGGCGGGCGGCGGCCAGGGTCAGGACGGCCAGGAGGCCCAGTCGGGTGAGGAGGAGGAGGAGCTGGCGGAGGCGAAGGGTCCGATCCCGTTCCCGGGTGCTGGTGAGAAGGTATCGGAGGGCGGGGAAGCTCTCCGTCTCCGTCTCCTGGCGCTGCCAGAGATGGAGGATCAGGGGTACGGACAGGGCGAGGCCTGCCAGGAGGAGGAGGGGTGCGAGGAAGGCCACGGGTCAGCGGCGCGCCCTGGCCCGGAGGACCTGGCGGAGCGCGGGGCCGAAGGGGCTCCCCGTGTCCACCACGTGGTAGTCCACTCCCACGGGGCGGAGGGCCGCCCGCCACCTCCGGAGGGCCTGGTCCACCGCATCCCGGTACGCACTCCGGATGTCCGGAACCGACACCCGGAGCTCCTGACCCGACTCCGGGTCCCGGAAGCGCCGGGTCCCGGTGCCCGAGAGGTCCCGCTCGCCGGGGTCCAGGAGATGGAGCACCAGCACCTGGTGGCCCCGGTGCGACAGGAAGCGGAGCGCCCTGGCCGTTCCCTCCGGATCCAGGAGGAGGTCGGAGACCAGGATCACCATCCCGGGGCGGCGAAGCCGGAGGGCCGCCTCCCGGAGGGGTTCTCCCGCCTCCGTCTCCCCCCGGGCCTCCTGCTCGGCGATCCGCCTCAGGATCTCCGCCTGGTGTCGCCGTCCCCCCCGGGCGGGAAGCCAGTCCCGGACGGATCGGTCGAAGGGGGCGAAGCCCACCCGGTCGCCCTGCCGGATGAGGAGGAGGGCCAGGGCCGCCGAGAGGAGCTGCCCGTACCAGAGCTTGGGGGGGAGGGTACCGGGGCGGGAACTCCACCCCATGGACCCGCTCACGTCCAGCAGGACGTAGGCCCCGAGGTGGGTATCCTCTTCATACTGCTTCACATAGAACCGGTCCGAGCGTCCCACCATCCGCCAGTCCACGTGGCGCAGGTCGTCCCCCGGGCGGTAGGCCCGGAGTTCCGCGAACTCCGCCGAAAGCCCCCGACGGGGGGAGCGGTGGAGCCCCAGGAGGAACCCGTCCACCACCCGGGAGGCCAGGACCTCCAGGCCCCCAAGGGCCACGAGCTCCTCGGGACCCAGGAGGTCGGGGCGGCGTCGGGCGGAGCGGGGCGGGGCAGAAGGCATGGGAACGGGTCGGGGCGGGCCTCGAGGGTCAAGGGACCCCGAGCCCCACCTTCAGGGAGAAGCTGTCGTAGGTCCCGGCAAGATACTGCCCCGACAGGTTCAGGAGGAGGAGCTGGAGGCGGAATCCGACGCCCATGGCCAGGGTGCTGTCCAGCCCTGAGCGGAACGCGACGGAGGTGCCCTCCTCCGGGAGTCCGGGGAGGTTCCCGGGGTTCTCCACCCGGTAGCGCACCTCCACCGAGCTCTGACGTGTGCCCGCGGTCCCGTAGAGGGAGAGGGGGCCCATCCGTCGTCCCGCCAGGATCCCCACCTCCCGGGACGAGCCCTCCAGGTACTCCCCCACCTCCACCGACTGGCTCCCCGCCTGGAGCGACAGGTCGAAGGGAAGGTCCACCCAGCGGCTCACCTCGTGCTTCACGCCCCACCCCACCGCCCGCACCGTGCCCACGTCCCCCGCCACCTCGAGGGAGGGGAGGAAGCGGACCATCACCTCCGACCCCAGCCCCACGCCCACCACCAGCTGCCCCACGGCGTACGGGACCACGGTGAGCCCCAGGCCCTCGGGGAGGCGGACCTGGTAGTCGTCCGGATCCTCCCCCGCCGCCACCAGGTCCGCCCGGAACGCCCCCGCAGGCTCCAGCACGATGCCCGGACCCCTCCCCGCCGCGCTGGGGGTGGCCAGGCCCTCATCCCGCGGTCGGTACGGGTCCTGCCAGGTCCGCTCTCCCAGGGTGGGATGGGCCCAGCGGACCGAGTCGGGAAGGATGGCATCGAAGCGCCGGACGTCCAGGGGCGTGAGCGCTCCCAGGACCCGCACCGCCAGGTCGAAGCGGAGGGGCTCCTTGGCGTGGGCCGAGTCGAAGAGGCCCGCGGTGAGGGCATAGCCCAGCCCCTCGGTGAAGGGGAGGACGTAGAGGGCCGCATTCTCCTGGGCCAGCCCCGCCAGTTGATCCTCCACGGTCTGCGCCCCCACGGGAAGGGGACCCCCGAGCCCGGGAAGGAACACGGCGAAAAGGAGGAAGGGGATCGCCGACCTCGGTCCTGGGGTCCGGGAGGGGGCGGTCCTTGCCATGGAATCCTCCGGCATGGAATGGGAGGGGAAGCGGACGCGGCTGTGGATCCCGTTGGGAGGGTGGCTCCCCCCCCCCGGCCCCTGCGGTCCCCAAGGAGGGGCATCGCCCCGTGCCTGCGAACCGGAACGGAAGGCCGGAATGGAAAGGTACGTCCCGTGGCCCCGACGTGGGACCCCGGGAGCCCCGCAGGCCCCGTCCATCCCCCTCCGTCCGGGATCTCGCGTCATCGGGGGGAACGGGGGGCGGGAGCGGGGGGAATCCCTCGTTTCCAAAGGCTTTTCCCGGGCCTACCTCGATTGATCCGCCCCCTCCGGTCCGGTTATCTTCCTCCTGTCGATTCCCGGTTCCGGCGCTGACTCCGGACGGTCCCCCGGGACCGGATTCCCGCCGGGGACGTCCCGCTCAGCCCCTGATCCCGTGCGCATCGAGAACATCCGGAACTTCTGCATCGTGGCCCACATCGACCACGGGAAGTCCACGCTTGCGGACCGCCTCCTCGAGGCCACCGGGACGCTGGACCAGCGGGCCATGCGGGACCAGGTGCTGGATTCCAACGAGTTGGAGCGGGAGCGGGGGATCACCATCAAGCTCCACGCGGTGCACATGGAGTACCGGGCCGCCGACGGGCAGCTCTACGAGCTGAACCTCATCGACACCCCGGGCCACGTGGACTTCACCTACGAGGTGTCCCGGTCCCTGGCGGCGTGCGAGGGAGCCCTCCTGGTGGTGGACGCGAGCCAGGGAATCCAGGCCCAGACCCTCTCCAACCTCTTCCTGGCCCTGGACGCGGGCCTGGAGATCATTCCCGTCCTGAACAAGATCGACCTCCCCGGCGCGGAGCCCGAGCGGAGACGGGAGGAGCTGGTGGAGCTCCTGGGCGTGGACCCCGACTCCATCATCCTGGCCAGCGCCAAGGAGGGGATCGGGGTGACGGAGATCCTGGAGGCGGTGGTGGAGCATGTGCCTCCGCCCGAGGGCGAGCCCGATGCGCCTCTCCGGGCCCTCATCTTCGACTCGTACTACGACAAGTACCTGGGGGCCGTCCCCTCCATCCGGGTGGTGGACGGGAAGCTCCGGCCCGGGATGGAGATCGCCTTCGGATCCCACGCCGAGACCTACGAGGTCACCGAGGTGGGGTTCCAGCGGATCCAGCGGGTGCGTCAGCCCGAACTGGGGCCGGGGAAGGTGGGCTATCTGGTGGCGGCGGTGAAGGAGGTGGCCCACACCCGGGTGGGGGACACCATCCTGGACGCCGAGAACCGGGCCACCGAGCTCCTGGCCGGGTACCAGGAGGTGCGGCCCATGGTCTTCGCGGGGCTCTACCCCACGAGCTCCGACGACTACGAGGAGCTCCGGGAGGCCCTGGATCGCCTCCGCCTCAACGACGCCGCCCTCCAGTACGAGCCCGAGACGTCGGCGGCCCTGGGCTTCGGCTTCCGCTGCGGGTTCCTGGGCCTCCTCCACATGGAGATCGTCCAGGAGCGCCTGGACCGGGAGTTCGGGGTGGAGCTCATCACCACGGTTCCCAACGTGAAGTACCAGGTGAAGCTCACCAACGGCGAGGAGATCTGGGTGGAGACCCCCACCCGCCTCCCGGAGCGGGGGCGCATCGCCTGGGTGGCCGAGCCGGTGGTCCGGGCCCGGATCATGTGCCCCTCGGAGTACATCGGGAACGTCCAGAAGCTGGCCCACGAGCGGCGAGGGGTCTTCCAGGGGATGCAGTACCTGGATCCCCAGCGCGTGGAGATGGACTTCGAGCTTCCCCTGGCGGAGATCGTCCTGGACTTCTACGACCGGCTGAAGAGCGGGACCCGGGGGTATGCCTCCATGGACTACGAGTTCCTGGAGTACCGGCAGGACACCCTGGTCCGCCTGGATATCCTGCTGAACGGCGACCCGGTGGACGCCTTCTCCGTGATCATCCACGAGGCGAAGGCCGAGAGCCATGGTCGGGACCTGGTGCGGCGACTCAGGGAGCTCATCCCCCGGCAGCAGTTCGAGGTGGCCCTCCAGGCGGCCATCGGAACCCGGATCGTGGCCCGGGAGAACGTGAAGGCGGTGCGGAAGAACGTCACGGCCAAGTGCTACGGCGGGGACATCACCCGGAAGCGGAAGCTCCTGGAGAAACAGAAGGAAGGGAAGAAGCGGATGAAGCAGGTAGGGTCCGTGGAGATCCCCCAGGAGGCCTTCCTGGCCGTCCTCTCGTTGGGCGACCAGTAGCCCTTGGCCCTTCGCGTCGGTGCCGAGGCCTCAGCGCTGTCCTCCACCGGGGACGGCCGCCGCCCCGTCCTGGGCGTGGTGGGGACGCTGGTGTGGGACACGATCCGGAACCGGGACATCCGGGTGGAGGCGGTGGAGGAGTGGGGAGGGATCGGATACGCCCTGGAGGCTCTCACCGTCTCCCTTCCCGAGGAGTGGGAGATCCTCCCCCTCCTCCGGGTGGGACGGGACCTGGCGGAGCCTGCGCTCCGCTACCTGCGGGAGCTTCCCCGGGTCCGGGTGGAGCCGGGGGTGGTGGTGGTGCCCCATCCCAACAACCGGGTGGAGTTGGTCTACCGGGAAGGGGTCCGCATCACCGAGCGGCTCTCCGG
>JBJHCB010000079.1:0-9494 GCA_050485805.1 Gemmatimonadota bacterium
CCCTCGGCGCCGGAGGAGGCCATCTCCACCTCGTGCCCCTCGTACTCGAAGAGCTGGCGGAGGATCTCCCGGATGGAGGTCTCGTCGTCGATGATGAGGATGCGGGCCATGGGGGCGCTGGGCTCCGGGGTTGAGGCGAAGGGTCGAGGGCTCCCTGAACGGGAAGCGTTCGCGGCCGACGCCGTGTGGTACGTCCTTGATTCAGTCGGTCTGCCCAGCCCATGGAGTACGGTCGGCGGCTCTCACGGGTCCCTGACCGGGGGGGTCGTACTCACCGCTCCCCCGGGGGGCCGTCGGGGATCCACCCCCGACCTGGATGCCAGGAGGCCCCGAGCGATCCCTCCTCGGCCGCGGCCTCCACCACCGGGAGCAGGAAGGCTCGAAGATTCTCCACGAGTTCGCCCGTGCCGCGGGGTCCTTCAAGACGACTTCGGCCGAGGAACGCCCGCCATTGGGCCTCCCGTTCCGGTGAGCCAAGAAACCCCTCCGTGAGGAGCAGCGGGACCTCCCTCGGAAGCGGCGTCCCTCTCCGCAGAAAGGTGGCTCGGACGGCCTCCACGAGCAAAGCCCCGTTGAAGTGGAAGATTCCCGCGAGTTGGTTGAGGTCGTAGAGGTCCTTGAGCCGTGTGTTGGTCACGCCCAGGGACACCACCGCCTCGAGCTTCTCCGCCACCACCGCCTGGCGGGGGTACGCGAGGATGCGGGGCGCGGGATGGTCCAGCAGGACGGGATACTCCTCCCTGGTAGGGTCCGGGACCACGGCATCCCCGAAGCCCACATCCACTTGGACGGGGATTCGAGCTCCCGCCAGGCGGGCCTGCAGACGAACACGGGCACCCCCATATCGGTTTGGGTCCCGGATCTCTTGGCCGATTACCGTCCTGGGGTCGAACTCGATCCCGTCGGGGGCCTCGAAGGTACACAGCTCCTGCACCGTGGAGACGAGGTCGGTGACCTCGTTCGAACCTCGGCCGAGGAGGTCCAGATCCCAGGTGGCCCGCCGTTCCCCCGTGGACCAGAGCTTGAACAGCTGGGCGCCCTTGAGCACGAACCGATCGCGGTGGGCCGAGGCCCCGAGTCGGTAGAGGAGGCGCTCGACGGCGAACTCCGAGAGGACGAGTTGCAGTTCCACCCCCCTCGTCCGAGCCAGCGACCGGAGCCGGTCCAGCACCGAAGCGGGAAGGTTCTTGGGCGCCCGGCGGGGGCTCATCCCGTCGCTTCCAGGTAGGGTCGGATCACCCGCGCCACTCGGTTGATCTCAGCAAAGCGCCAGATCGCCTCCAGCTCCTTGGGGTACGCCTCCCGATGGGCCCGGAGAGCCTCGACGGCCACGTCGACACCTAGTTTGTTCCGGAACTTGAAGCAGTCTGCCACGGTCTTGGCGGCGCTGTAGACCCGCACCGTCACCCCGTCCACGGAATGGTCCTCCACGCCCTCGGTCAGGGACGGTCTGGAGAGATGGACGAAGCGGAGCGGGGGGTGATCCACCGTGGGCCTCCAGGCCTTCCGGCCAATGGCGAGCCAGACCTCGAACGGATTCTGGGTCGTCAGGCCGTGGAACCGGAGAGCGGACAGCAGGCAGATGATCCCCTCCGGCACGAGGCGGGCCGCCTCGGCCAGATCGGACCGCTCGCTCCGGGGTGCTGCGGGGTCGCGATAGAGCCCCCACCCCACCCGTTCGATCACGCCCCGCTCGACGAGGCGACGGATCTGGGTGCGGGAAACCCCCGCCTCTTCCAGGTGCTTTGAACGTGCAATCCCCATGGCTTCGAGCACGGCCCGTGCCCGGGCTTCGGCAGTCTCCGTCATTACAAAGTCTCGGTAATTGTTTGTTATTACCGAGTAATTGTAACTGCCGAGGGATCGGATCGCCACTCACACCGGCTGGCCGGCGGGGTTCGACCCAGGCCCCTCCGCACTGGGAAGCCCTCAGTCCCGGCTCGTCAGGACCAGGCGGTCATCCACCAGACGGATGGAGCGGATCCCGGGGGGGAGGGGGAGGGCCACGGTCTCGGGGGGGAGGTCCGGCCGTTCCCCGGGGGAGATCCCCTGGAGGATCCGGGGGAAGAAGCGGCGTGGGATGGGGATGCCGCCGGCGTCGATGCGGTGGACCGACAGCCCGGCTTCCGGCCCCTCCAGGGAAAGGATCCGCCCTCGGAGCTGCACCGGGACCGTGTCGGGGAGGAGGGCCCGGATCTGGTCCAGCTCCGGCACCGCCGGGAGGCGCTCCGACGCCACCCGCAGCCCCAGGGTCACCTCTCCGTCCCGGAAGCGGACCGTGGGTTCGCTGACCCCCGGGGGGATGTAGCCGGCCAGCTCGTAGCGGAGGAGGCTCTCCATCTCGGGAGCCGTGAAGGTCATTTCCCGGTCCGCGGGACCCTCCAGCAGATCGGAGAGGCGCTCCACCACCGCCTCGGCCATCCCGGGCGAGGAGAGGGGGGCTTCCGCCTCCCCTCCCGCCACCGCGGATTCCGTGACGTGCTCCCATGCCTCCGGCCCCCAGCGCCAGGCCAGGACCACCAGCACCACCAGGAGGAGGAGGGCCAGGACCCGGCCCAGGCACCCTCCGAAGCATCCGTTCATGAAGTCCGTTCCGCCGCGGGTGAACGCCGTCGCCGACCTGGGAGGAGGGGGGCCGGACCGGGGCCGGACCGGGTCAGGGCTTCAGGGGCGCGGACGACAGCGTGGAGTAGCGGGCTCCGTCCCGGGCCAGGTGGGACCGCATCAGGTCCACCGTCGCCACCGACACCGAAGTGGTGAACTCCAGCCCCGCCGCCAACTCGTCCAGCCCCCGGAAGGCCCCGGCTCCCTCGCGCTCCCCTGCCCTTCCCAGGGTGATGTGGGGATGGAAGGCCCGGGTCTCCCGCTCGAACCCGTGGTTGGCCAGTCCCCACTCGAGATCCTGCTTGAGACAGCGAAGGGCGGGCGTGGGTTCCACCCCCACCCAGAGGACCCGGGGGCGCCGGATGGTGGGGAAGGCCCCGAACCCCTTCACCGTGATGGGGAAGGCCCGGGTGCTGGCCGCCACCCGCCCCACCACCCGCTCCACCACCGGGACCATTTCCGAGCGCACGTCCCCCAGGAACTTCAGGGTGAGGTGGTACGACTCGGCACCCAGCCAGCGCACCGGAAGTTCGGCGTCCCGGAGGGGTGCGGCGGCCTCCTGGATCCGCACCCGCTCCTCGTCGGGGAGGTTCAGGGCAATGAAGAGTCGCATGGCGGGGTGGGAGCTGCGGGGTGGATGGAGAGGGGCGGCTTGCGAGGGGAAGGCTGCGTCGGGGCGTCACCCCTCCGGGGCGGAGCCCCGGCGTCTCGGTCAGGCGAAACCACCGGGGACTGCGGGGGATTGGATGGAGGCGAGGATGCGCTCGGTCCCCTCGAGGGCCCGGTCCACGTCCTCGGTCGTGGACGCCCACCCCAGGGAGAACCGGAGGGCCCCGGTTTCCAGGGTGCCGGCCAGCCGATGGGCCTCGGGAGCGCAGTGGAGGCCGGGACGGGCGCACACCCCCCACTCCCGCTCCAGGCGGGTGGAGAGCTCGGCCGCCGAGATCCCCCGGGGAGCCACCGTCACCACCGCGGCACCGTCGGGGGCCGGGGGGGAGACCACCCGGAGACCCTGCATCTGCGCCAGCCCGTCCCGGAGCCGGGCCTTGAGCTCCGACTCCCGGGCATGGAGGGCCTCCACCCCGGCATCGAGGACGTACTCCACCCCCGCCAGGAGCCCGGCGGTCCCGGGGGCATTGGGAGTGCCCGCCTCCAGGTGGTCGGGGTAGGCGTCGGGCATGTCCCGAAGCTCGGAGCGTCCCCCGGTCCCCCCGGTGCAGAAGGGCGCCACCTCGACACCGGGGCGCACCCAGAGGCCCCCCGTGCCCTGGGGCCCCAGGAGGCCCTTGTGACCGGTGAAGGCCACCAGGTCCGCCCCGTCCTCCACGGGCGAATGGGGGAGGTGGCCCGCGGACTGGGCCGCATCCACCAGGACCAGGGCCCCCGCGTCCCGGGCCAGGGCCGCCAGCTCCCTCAGGGGGAGGGCCGACCCCAGCACGTTGGAGACCGCGTACACCACCAGGAGCCGGGCCCCGTCCAGGAGCCGGGCCGCCTCCGAGAGGTCCAGGGTCCCGTCGGGGGCACCGGGGATCACCCGGTTCTCCACCTGCCGGTGGGTGCAGAGGAAGTGGACCGGACGGAGGACCGCGTTGTGGTCGAAGGGCGTGGTCACCACCACGTCCCCGGGGTGGAGCACCCCGTGGAGGGCGGTGTTGAGGGCGTGGGTGGCGTTGAGCATGAAGACGATGCGACCGGGGTCCCCCGGGACACCCAGGATCTGCGCCACCCGCCGGCGACATCGGAGGGCGATGCGCCCCGACTCCACCGACCGGGCATACCCCCCGCGGCCCGGCGAGGCCCCCACCCCCGTGAGGAACTGCTCGACGGCGGTGGCCACGGACCCGGGCCGGATGGCCGACGTCGCCGCGTAGTCCAGGTAGTGCATGCCGGGCCGGGAGGATGGGGGGCTGCGGCTCCGGTGGGAGCCGCGGGAGGGGCCTACGGGCCGACATACTATCCGATCCGGCCGGTCGCGACAACCGACGGCGGGGTCCGAAACTGGAGGGCTTCCGCCAGGTGGGCGGGCTCCACCCCGGCGGCGCCCTCCAGGTCGGCCACAGTGCGGGCCACCCGGAGCAGGCGGTGTACCCCCCGGGGCGAGAGGGCGAAGCGGGCCGCGGCGGGGGCCAGGAAGGCCCGGGCGGCGGGGTCCAGGGGCACCTCGCGTCGGAGCTCACCGGGACCCATGCGGCCGTTCACGGCCCCGGCGCCCCTTCCCGGGAACCGCCGGGCCTGGAGCTCCCGGGCCGCCTCCACCCGGGCCCGGACCACCTGGGAGGAGGGGCCGTCCTGCTCCCCCACCAGGGCCTCCAGGGAGACGGGAGCCAGCTCCACGTGGAGGTCGATCCGATCCCGGAGGGGTCCGGAGATCCGGCTCCGGTACCGGGCCACCTGGCTCGGGTCACAGAGGCAGACCGGTGCGTTCCCCCCCAGGTGCCCGCAGGGACAGGGGTTCATGGCCGCCACCAGGGAGAAGGCCGCGGGAAAGGTGTGGCGCTCCTGGACCCGGGCCACCGACACCACCCCTTCCTCCAGGGGCTGCCGCAGGGCCTCCAGGGCATGTCGCGAGAATTCCGCCAGCTCGTCCAGGAATAGGACGCCCCGGTGGGCCAGGCTCACCTCTCCGGGGCGGGGCGGACGGCCACCGCCCACGAGCCCGGCCGTGGACACGGTGTGGTGGGGGGCCCGGAAGGGGGGAAGGCGGAGGAGCCCGGACCCCGGCGGGAGGAGCCCGGCCACCGAGTGGATCCCCGTGACCTCCAGCGCTTCCTCCCGGGTGAGGGGAGGAAGGATCCCGGCCATGGCCCGGGCCAGGAGGGTCTTCCCTCCCCCGGGCGGGCCGCTCAGCAGGAGGTGGTGCCCGCCGGCCGCGGCAATCTCCATCGCCCGCTTCGCCAGCGACTGCCCCCGGATCTCCCGGAGGTCCACCGCGGGGGCGGGGGTGGCCAGGTCTGGGGCCCGGAAGGCATCCGGGGCGATGACCAACGGGATCCCGGAACCGGAGGGGACCCCGGGGCCCGACGCGGCCCCCTCCCCCCTGGCGGCACCCTGATCCGGTTCCTCCCCCCGGAAGCGGGCCACGAGCTCGGACAGGTGCCGGACCCCCAGGACCCGGAGCCGCTCCCCCACCGAGGCCGCCTCCGCCCCATTGTCCGCCGGCACCACCAGGGTTCCGATCCCGTCCCGACGACACCGGACGGCGGCGGGGAGGACGCCTCGAACGGGCCGGACCCGCCCGTCCAGTCCCAGCTCCCCCAGGAAGGCGTGGCCGTCCAGGCTCTCCGCAGGAATCCAGCCGGCGGCCGCCAGGAGCGCCAGGGCGATGGGGAGGTCGAACCCCGTCCCCTCCTTCTTCAGGTCGCCGGGGGCCAGGTTCACCGTGATCCGCCGGGGGGGAAGGGGCCACCCCCCGGCCCGGAGGGCGGAGTGGATCCGGTCCCGCCCCTCCCGGACCGCCCCCTGGGGAAGACCCACCACCGAGAGGGAGGGCATGCCGGGAGCCACGTTCACCTCCACCCGGACCGGCACTCCCTCCACCCCCACCACCGCCACGGACCATGCCTGCGCCAGCACGCCGCCGCCTCCCGGCCCCCGGACACCTCCGCGGGCCAGGGGGATCCGTCCAGGGTCGGGGAGCCGGAGGGACGGGGGTCCGCTCCTCCTTGGGCTGCGGAGGTGACCCCAGGATGGGTATGCAGACGGGGCCCTCCCATGGCTGGGAGGGCCCCGCTCCACCCGCGGCCGGGCTGCGCGCCCCGGCGGGCCTCGACGACTCAGGTCCAGGCGACCCGCGCCTCAGCTGCTCGCCAGCGCCTTCTCCCCCCCGCTCCCCTGGGCGCCGCTCCGCTGGGCAGCGGCCGGAGCCCCCTGCAGGACCGGTTTCCCGGAGGCCCGGCCGGCCCGGGCGATGGCCAGGGCCCGCTGTCGGACCGAGGTGAGCCACGCCCCCATGTCGTCGAACCAGGCGTAGAGCGTGGGTGTGAGGGCCAGGGTGAGGATGGTGGACGTGGTGAGCCCTCCGATGACCGCCTGCCCGATGGGGGCGAACATCTGCCCCATCCCCTCGGTGGCCATGAAGGCCATGGGGACGAGCCCCAGGATGGTGGTCAGGCTGGTCATGAGGATCGGTCGCAATCGCGCGGTACACCCGGAGAGGAGGGCGGCCCTCCGATCCATTCCCCGGCCCCGGAGCTGGTTCACCAGGTCGATCATCACGATGGAGTTGTTCACCACGATCCCCACCGTGATGAGGATCCCCAGGAACGACAGGATGGAGAAGGTGGAGCCCGTCAGGAGGAAGATGAGCCCCAGCCCCGGCACGGCGAAGAAGATGGAGAAGTAGATGATGAGGGGCAGGATCAGGCTCTCGAAGAGGGCCGCCAGGATGATGTAGATGAGGATGAGGGCCAGCCCTCCTGCCATGAGCATGTCCCCGAACTGCTGCTGCTCCTCGGCGAAGCCGCGCCCCAGGTCCCACCGGTAGCCCGGCGGGAGGGGGAAGTCGGCCATGACCTCCTGGACCTGCCGGATCACGTCCTCGCGGTTCGCCGTGGAAGCGATCTCCGCCGAGACGGAGACCGCCGTGAGGCGATTCTCCCGCTGGATGGACTGGGGTCCCCCCACCACCTGGATGTCGGCCACCGTCCCCAGGGGGATGCTCCGTCCGTCCACCGTTCCCACCGCCAGGTTGCCGAGCTGGCCGATGGAGACCCGGTCCTCCTCCCGGAGCTGGAGGAGGACGTCCACCTCCCGCTCCCCGGAGCGGAAGCGGGCGGCCACCTGCCCCCGGAGGGCGCCGGACACCGCCTGGGCCACCTGCTGCGAGGTGAGGCCCTCCCGCTCTGCGGCGCGGCGGTCCACCCGGACCCGGACCTCCTCGTTCCCCGACTCCAGGGAGTTGTCCACGTCGATGATCCCGTCCACGCTCCCCTCCAGCAGGAGCTCCACCGCCTCGGACAGGCGCGCCAGCTCCTGGGTGCTCTCGCCGATGAGGCGGATCTGCACCCCGGACATGCGGCCGAAGCCGCGCCGCTGCCGCCATTCCACCCCGGGGATGACAGGCAGCGCCTCCTGGATCTCCTCGGTGATCAGGGCGGTGGACTTGGACCCTCCCTCGGAGAAGGGCTTCAGGGTCATGAAGATGCTGGAGAACCCACCCCCTCCCCCCCCGCCCCGGCCGGAGAAGGAGTTCACGTTGGTGATCTCGAACTCGTCGGCCCGGGAGAGGAGGATCTGCTCCGCCTCCTCGAAGATGGCGCTCCGCTCCTCGAAGGAGATCCCCCGGGGCGTGCTGATGCTCATGCGGATGAAGCGGTTGTCCTCTTCGGGCATGAGCTCCCGGGGGAGCTCGGAAAGCACCCACCCCCCGGCCACGAAGAGGGCCAGGGCGAAGCCCGCGGTGGCGTAGCGGTGGTCCAGGATCCGGTTCAGGAGGCTGCGATAGGTCCCGTTCAGGAAGCCCATCATCCGCCCCGGCTCCGGCATCTTCCCCCGGAGGAGCCGGACGGCCAGGAGAGGCACCAGGGTGAAGGCCACCCCCAGCGAGGCCAGCATGGTGAAGGAGATGCTGGTCCCGAAGGCCCGGAACTGCGTCCCCATCTGGTTCGGGGGGAGGAAGAACAGGGGGGTGAAGACGATGATGGTGGTGAGCGTCCCCGACAGGATGGCGAGCCCCACCTCGTTGGCCCCGTCGATGGCCGCCTCGTCGGGGTCCCATCCCTCCTCCCGGTGGCGGAAGATGTTCTCCACCACCACCACGGCGTTGTCGATGAGCATCCCCACGGCCAGCATCAGCCCCGAGAGGGTGATGATGTTCAGCGACTCCCCCGCCAGGTACATGATGGTGACGGCGAAGATGAGGGAGACGGGGATGGCCGCCGCCACGATGAGGGTGGGGGTCACCCGCCGGAGGAAGAAGAAGAGCATGACCACCGCCATGGCGCCCCCCAGGGCCCCGGCCTGGGCCAGGAGCCAGAGGGCCTCCAGGATCCCCTCCGACTGGTCCTGCCAGGTGCGGAAGGCCACCCCCTCCAGGCCGGGGCGGGTGGCGATGTCCTCCAGCGTCGCCTTCACCGCCTGGGCCACCTCCACGATGTTGGCGTCGGACTCCTTGTAGATCTCCGCCTGCCGGGCGTTCAGCCCGTTCATGCGGAAGAAGAAGTCCCGCTCCGGGAAGTCGTAGACCACCTCCGCCACGTCCACCAGGCGCACCCCGGCGGTGTTCAGGGGAAGGTTCTCGATCTCCTCCACGGAGCGGAGCTGCCCCTCGGCCCGGACCTGGAACCGCGTGCCCGCCAGCTCCACCTCTCCGGCGGCGTAGTCCTCGTTCCCCCGGGCCAGGGCCTGGCTGATCATGGCGATGGTGATCCCCTGGGCCCGCATCCGGTCCTGGTCCAGCTCGATGGAGACCTCCCGCTCCTCGAGACCGGAGAAGTCCACCTGGGCCACGCCGGGCACCTGGAGGAGGGCCGGCTCGATGCGGCGTTCCACCAGCTCGGAGAGGCGGGCCGGGTCTCCGTCCCAGGAGATGGCGGCCCTCAGGACCGGCTGCTCGTCGGACGAGAACCGGCGGATGTTGATCCGCTGCACGTCCGAGGGGAGCTCCCGGCGCACCTGCTCCACCCGCTCCCGGACCTCCAGGGAGGCCAGGTCCATGTTGGTCCCGGGCTGGAACTCCAGCTCCACCCGGCCGTTGTTCTGGGACGCGGTGGACCGGATGGTCTCCAGGCGGCGCACCGTCCCCATGGCCTCCTCCAGGGGCCGGACGATCCGGCGCTCCACCTCGGCGGGAGAGGCATCCGGATACGGCACCATGATGGAGAGCTGGGGCCGCTCGAAGGAGGGGAACATGTCCAGCGAGATGAGGTTCGCCGAGATGGCGCCCATCACGA
>JBJHCB010000080.1:0-8590 GCA_050485805.1 Gemmatimonadota bacterium
TCATCCCGCAGGAGCCGCAGATCCCCTCCCGGCAGTCGTGCTCGAAGGCGATGGGCTCGCCTCCCCCGTCGATGATCCCCTCGTTGACGAGGTCCAGCATGTCCAGGAAGGACATGTCCTCGGAGATCTCCTGGGCGGGATAGGTCTCGAAGCGCCCCTGGTCCCGGGGGCCGTCCTGACGCCAGACGTGCAGTGTGAGATTCATTACTTGTAGCTCCTCTGGGAGAGGGGCACGTGCTCGAAGGAAAGGGGCTCCTGATGCCGCACGGGTGCCTCACCCACGCCCTTGAACTCCCAGATGGCCCCATGGGCGAAGGCCTCGTCGTTGCGCCGGGCCTCTCCGTCGTCGGTGACGTGCTCCTCCCGGAAGTGGGCTCCGCAGGACTCGTCCCGGGTGAGGGCGTCGTGGCACATGATCTCGGCGAACTCCAGGAAATCGGCCACCCGCCCCGCCTTCTCCAGGGACTGGTTGAGGGTGGCGGCGCTCCCGGGGACCCGGACCTCCTGCCAGAACCGCTCCCGTAGCTCGGGGATCTTCTCCAGGGCCTCCCGGAGGCCGGCCTCGGTCCGGGCCATCCCGCAGTGGTTCCACATGAGCCGACCCAGCTCCATGTGGAAGGAGTCCACGCTCCGACTCCCCTTCACTCCCAGGAGGCGGTCCTGCTTCCGGGTCACCTCCCGGACCGCGTCCACGGCGGCCGGGTGGGTCTCGTCGACCCCTCCACGGGGGTTCTGGGCCAGGAAGTTCCCCACGGTGAGGGGGATGATGAAGTACCCGTCAGCCAGTCCCTGCATGAGGGCCGAGGCCCCCAGGCGGTTGGCTCCATGGTCCGAGAAGTTGGCTTCGCCGATGGCGAAGAGCCCGGGGACCGTGGTCATGAGGTCGTAGTCCACCCAGAGGCCGCCCATGGTGTAGTGGGGCGCCGGGTAGATCCGCATGGGGACCTGGTACGGGTTCTCGCCGGTGATCTTCTCGTACATCTGGAAGAGGTTCCCGTACCGCTCCGAGACGGCCTGTTGCCCCAGGCGCTGGATGGCGTCCCGGAAGTCCAGGTAGACCCCGTTCCGGAGAGGGCCCACCCCGTGTCCCGCGTCCACCATCTCCTTGGCCCGACGGGAGGCGATGTCCCGGGGGGAGAGGTTTCCGAAGGAGGGGTAGATCCGCTCCAGATAGTAGTCCCGTTCCGCGTCGGGAATCTGGTGGGCGGGTCGGTTGTCCCCCTCCTTCTTCGGCACCCAGATCCTCCCGTCGTTCCGGAGGGACTCGCTCATGAGGGTGAGCTTGGACTGGTACTCGCCGCTCTGGGGGATGCAGGTGGGATGGATCTGGGTGAAGCAGGGGTTCGCGAAGCCCGCCCCCTTCTTCGTGGCCCGCCAGGCCGCGGTGACGTTGCACCCCTTGGCGTTGGTGGAGAGGAAGAAGACGTTGGAGTACCCGCCGGTGCCCAGGACCACGGCATCGGCCATGTGGGCCTCGATCTTCCCCGTTCCCAGGTGGCGGGTCACGATCCCCCGGGCCCGGCCGTCCACCACGATGACGTCCAGCATCTCGTGGCGGTTGTACATCTTCACCGTCCCCAGCGCGATCTGTCGCTCCAGGGCCTGGTAGCACCCCAGGAGGAGCTGCTGTCCCGTCTGCCCCCGGGCGTAGAAGGTCCGGGAGACCTGGGCCCCACCGAAGGACCGGTTTGCCAGGAGGCCGCCGTACTCCCGGGCGAAGGGGACCCCCTGGGCCACCGCCTGATCGATGATGTTCAGGGAGAGTTCCGCCAGGCGGTAGACGTTGGCCTCCCTGGAGCGGAAGTCGCCTCCCTTCACCGTGTCGTAGAAGAGGCGGAAGATGGAGTCCCCATCCCCCTGGTAGTTCTTCGCGGCGTTGATCCCGCCCTGGGCGGCAATGGAGTGGGCTCTCCGGGGAGAGTCGTGGAAGGTGAAGCAGTGGACATCGTAGCCCAGCTCCCCCATGGTGGCCGCACCGGCCCCGCCGGCCAGCCCCGTGCCCACCATGATCACCTTGTATTTCCGCTTGTTGGCCGGATTCACCAGCTTCATCTCGAACTGGTGCCGCGTCCACATCTCGGGGAGCGGATGATCCGGAATCTTGGCGTCAAGCTCCATATCCCCTTCTGTCTCCAGGGTTGAACGGCGCGTTCAGGCGACCGGGTGTCGTCACAGGGTCAGGATGCCGGCCAGGACCGCCACCGGCACGGCGGCGTACCCCACGAAGAGGCCCACGGCCACCGCGGCCGCCAGGGGGCGGCGCACCCGGTTGACCCTGGGGTTCTGCACGCCCAGGGTGGAGAACACGCTCCACAGGCCGTGATAGATGTGGAGAGCCAGCGCTCCCACCGCCACCAGGTAGAAGAGGGCGATGGGGGCGGACTGGAAGCCCACCACCAGGTTGGCGTAGACCGACCCGTACTCGAAGTCCGGATGCACGTGTCCGGTGGTGAAGTGGAGGATGTGGTAGACCACGAAGAGGAGGACGATGACCCCTCCCCACCGCATGGTGCGGGAGGCGTAGGAGAAGACCTGGGAGGTCTCCTTCCTGTACCGGGTCTCCCGGGCCTGTCGGCTCCTCTGCCAGAGCTGGAAGGCGGCCACGATGTGGATGCCCACGGCCAGCAGGAGGCCGATCCGGGCACCCCAGAGGAACGCGTATTCGGGGATGAGGGGGTATCCGAAGGACCGGAGGTAGTCGCCGTACTGGTCCAGGGGATGGATCCCGGCCTCCCCCATGGGCTGGAAGGCCTTGAGGTTCCCCAGCATGTGTCCGACGACGAACCCGATGAGAAGGATCCCCGAGACGGCCATGAGGACCTTCTTGCCCTCCGTGGAACGGTAGAGGGTCAGCACCCGGCGCATGAAACCGGCTCCTTCTCCGACCGGGCGGCGGGGGAGGAACGGAGTCCGTTCCCCCAGGTCCCCCGGTCCTGGTTCAGGTCATGGGTCGTCCGGCCCTCCCCCTCGCAGGGGACCCTGGCCGGAATTCGTTCAGTCCGGGGCCGCATCCGGGGACGCATCCGGGTCCCCGTCGTTCCTCGTCGGTGCTCTCGTTCCCTGGATGAATCCGAAGGGCGGCCGAACAGCCGACGGAACCTATCCGGGGGGGGAAAGGGAGTCAATGGAGCGGAGCACGGGACGGGCGCTGCTCCCCCACGGGCTCCAAGGGGGGGTGGCAGGAGGCTCCCACGGGGGGATGGCGGGGAGGGGGGCGCGGGCTCGGGGGAGCGGTCTGGGACCCCCCGGGCGGGCGCCCCGGGAGGAGTAGGGGTTTGGGCTCCGGGGGGAGTCAGTCCCGGGAGGATCGCAGCAGCGGCCCGTCCCGGACGGCCCCCGGCTCTTTCCCTCCCCCATCGAGGGTCTCCTCGCCCGGGGGGCGGGTCCGGGGCCGGGTCCTCTGGTCCACCCGTCGGATCTGCTCTCCCAGCTCCTCCCGGAGGGCCTTCAAGTGGACGAGCTGGGCGGGCGTGAGGGTCTGGAGGAGCTGGAGCTCCTCCTGCTCCTGCAGCGCCATCTCGCGCTCCCGGAGGGCGCGGGACCTTTCCAGGATGCTCCGGGCCTCCACCGAATCCATGCCGGCCCGGCGCTCGGACCGGATCCGATCCCGGAGTTCCCGACGCTCCTGCATCAACTCGTACCGGAGCGGGCGGAACTCGGCCATGACCCCCTGCACCGCCTGCATCTGGTCGGTGTTCAGCCCCAGCTCCCGGGCGACGCGCCGTTCCCACTGCCGGACAACCCGCTGCATCATCTCCTCCCGGGAGATCTCGCCGGCCCGGGGACGGTCCGGCTGCTGGGCCGGAAGGGCCACCGGTACCAGGAGGGCGCCCATGAGGCAGAAGAGGAGCGCCGACGAACGGCGTGGGACGGGGTGCGGGACCCTGACGGACCCGGGAGAGGAGTGGGGGGATGCCCCGGCCCGGGAGCGGCGGGTCCGTGCGATGGTGTGCGTCACCACGTCTCCTCCTGCAGGAGGGCCAGGAGCATCTGGTCGGGAAGCCCTTCCAGGACCGGGGCCCCGGCCACGTACCAATCGTCCTCGTCCCACGCGTCTGGATCCTGGGCCAGGAAGGTCTCGAAGGGGAACGGGCCGTCGGGGGCGGGAAGTTGACGGGAGACGAGGCCCGCACCCATGGCCAGGACCAGCACGGCCGCTGCGGCCACCGAGCTGCTCCACCACCCGGATGCCGGGTGCCTGCCCCCGGCGCGGGAGAGGATGGCCTCCACCATCCCGGGGGGAGGCTGGGGGCGGGCCCCCGCCACCCGGGCCATGAAGGCAGCCGCACGGGAGCACGGGAGGCACTCGGCCAGATGCCGGGCCACTCCCGGATCGGCGGCGCCGTCCGCTTCGGGGTGGAGCGAGATCCGCTCCAGGGCGTCAATGCATTCCATCGTCATCCAGCATCTCCCGGAGGCGTCGGACCCCGTGGAAGAAGTTCACCCGGGCCGCGCCTTCCGTCGAACCCGTGGCCGCTCCGATCTCCCGGAAGCTGAGGCCGTCGAAGAGCCGCAGGCTCACGCTGAGCCGCTGCTTCTCCGGAAGGCGACCCAGGGCCGTCCGGATCCGGTCCACTTCCGTCCGGCGAACGGCCAGGTCATCGGGGAGGTCGTCGGGGTGGGGGAGGTGCAAGGCCCGGTCCAGCGCCACCTCGCCCCGGCGCTCGGCCTTCCGGTATCCTCCCCGGAGCTCGTTGGTGGCAATGGCCAGTAGCCAGGTCCGGAAGCTGGCGTCTCCCCGGAAGGAGGCCAATCCCCGGAAGGCCTTCACGAAGGTGTCCTGGGTCACGTCCGCGGCGCGCTCCTCGTCGCCGGTGCGGGCGAGGAGATATCGGTACACGGTTCCATGATGCCGCTCCGCCAGGGTCTCCAGCGCTCCCCGGTCCCCCGACCGGGCACGGGAAACAAGCTCGCCGTCCTCGGCGTGGGAATCGGGGTCGGTCACTGAGGGTCAGACGGAGGGAGGGGGTCCTTCGTTAAACGCCCGGTCCCGGTGGGGATCACCGGGACCGGCCGGGAAGGGGGCGTCCAGGAGGGGAATCGTCCCGGGAGTCGGCTTCCATGGGGCCTCCTCCCTGCCCTGCCGTCGCCTGGCCTCCGGCGGGTCAGTCTTCCCGGGTCCGGCCCTTCCGGGCGACCCGGGTGCGGAGGTGCTTCGACGGCTTGAAGATGGGCACGTGGCGGGCCGGAACCTCCACCGCGTCCCCCGTGCGGGGGTTCCGGGCCATGCGGGACTTCCGCTTGCGGACCTTGAAGGTCCCGAACCCTCGGATCTCGATGTTCTCTCCCTCCGCGAGGGCCTGCTTCACCGCGTTCAGGAACCCGTCCACCACCAGCGCGCAGTCCTTCTTGGTGACGCCCGGCCCGATGGCCTCGGCCACCTGTTCCACGAGATCGGCTTTCGTCATGCTGTCTCCCCCTGTGGTCGGAGCGGAAGGCCCGGGGTCCCGGGCCCTGCGACGACGGGTTCAGATGGAACGGATCGGATGCTGTGGGTTGTCGGACCCGACGAGGAGTGCGGACCTCGAGCCCTCGTCCCGGGACCCGCGTCGGTGCGGAAGGGTGGGGCCCAGGGGAACCGGGGGGTGTGGGATCTCCCCGGCATGCCCGGGGGAGGGGACGGGTCCCCGGACTCGGTCCAAGGGTAACCCGCCCCGGCGTGGGGCGTCAAGCCGGTTGACGCGGCCTTTCTCCTTCCTGCTTGCGGACTTCCATGAATTCCACGAAGCGATCGAAGAGGTACCGGGAATCGTGGGGGCCCGGGGCCGATTCCGGGTGGTACTGAACGGAGAAGACGGGAAGCGAGAGGTGCTCGAGTCCCTCCACCGTCCCATCGTAGAGGTTCCGGTGGGTGACCCGCAGGTCAGGTGCCCCCGGGATCGCCTCTCCTTCGGGGGCCTCCACCGCAAACCCATGGTTCTGCGAGGTGATCTCCACCGTGTTCCGATCCAGGGCCTTCACCGGGTGATTCGCTCCATGGTGGCCGAAGGGGAGCTTGTAGGTCCGCGCCCCGTAGGCCCGGGCGATGAGCTGGTGGCCCAGACAGATGCCGAACACCGGGATGCCCCGGTCCGCCAGTCCCAGGATGGTCCGGGCGGCCACCTCCACGGCGGCCGGATCCCCGGGCCCGTTGGAGATGAAGAAGCCGTCGGGCTCCCGGTCCAGCACTCCTTCCAGCCCCGTCCCTGCGGGGAGGACGGTGACCCGACATCCGCGCTGGGACATGAGGCGTGGGGAGTGGGCCTTCACCCCGAAATCGAAGGCCACCACATGGAAGCGCTCCTCTCCTTCCGCCGGGACCACGTAGGGCTCGGCGGTGGACACACCGCAGGCCAGGTCCAGGCCCTCCATCCGGGGGTGGGCCCGGACCCGCTCCAGGAGCTCCTCCTCCGGAGTGGTGGCGGGAGCGATCCCTCCCCGCATGGCTCCCTCGGTCCGGATGTGGCGGGTCAGGGCGCGGGTATCCACCTCTCCGATGGCCACGATCCCGTGGTCCCGAAGGTAGTCCGGCAGGCTCCCCTGGCTCCGCCAGGACGAGTGGATCCGGGAGGCCTCCCGGACGATGAATCCGGCCACCGCCGGACGCTCCGACTCCCGGTCCTCGGCGTTCACCCCGTAGTTGCCCATCATGGGGGCCGTCATGGCCACCAGCTGGCCGGTGTACGAGGGGTCCGTGAGGATCTCCTGGTACCCGGTCATGGCGGTGTTGAACACCACCTCCCCCAGGGTCTCTCCCGGCGCCCCGACTCCGATCCCGGGAAAACGCCGCCCGTCCTCCAGGAGGAGGTAGGCGGGGGTGCGGGCGGACGGCGCGGTGGCCACGGGCGGCTCCGGGTGCGGGTGGGGAGGTGGGACCGGGTCGGAATGTAGAACGGTGCTCCGGGTCGTCAAGCGAGGAGAGCCCGGGCCGGGGGTTCCGGGAAGGGGTCTCCACCCCTAGCTTGCCGACGCCCTCCCTCCCCGCCCGAACCCCCTTCCCTCCCGGACCTTCCATGCCCCCCACCCCCCTGACCCCCAGGAACTCCAGCCCCGGCGGGGGATCCTCCGGACCCGCCGAACTGCGGAAGGTCTGGATCCACGCCGACGAGTCCTGCCTGGGCAACCAGTTCCAGGACCGGGCCAGCCCCGGAGGCGCGGCGGGCCTGGTGGAGGTGTGGACCGAGGGGGGATGGGAACGGAGGGACTATTGGATCTCGGAGCCGGGGACCACGAACAACCGCATGGCCCTCCGCAGCGCCATCGAAGGGCTCTCCGGGCTCCGGAGGCGCTGCATCGTCCACTTCGTCTCCGACTCCCAGTACCTGGTGAAGGGGATGTCGGAGTGGATCCACGGCTGGAAGCGCCGGGGGTGGACCCGGAAAGCGGGACCCATCGAGAACCTGGAGCTGTGGCAGGAGCTGGACCGGGTGGCGGCAGGGCACCAGGTGGAATGGGCCTGGGTGCGGGGGCACGCCGGCCACCCCAGGAACGAGTACGCCAACGATCTGGCCGTCCGCGCGGCCAGGGAGCAGGACGACTCCGGCGGCTTCGTCCCGTCCGGGTTCCTGGCGTGGCTCGGGGTCCAGCGCGCGGAGAAGGGGCGCTATCTGGACCTGGTGGAGACCACTCCCCCCGAGGACTGACCGGCGAGTCGTCGCCCGAACACCCGAGCCATGGCCTCCGCGGTCCGGTCCATGACCTCCTCCATGGGCACCGGCGCTCCCAGGAGTCCGGCCAGGGAGGCCACGGCCCGATCCCGGATGCCGCAGGGGACGATGGTGCCGAAGTAGGAGAGATCGGTGTTCACGTTGAGGGCGAACCCGTGGGAGGTGATCCACCCCGACGAGACCCGGACCCCGATGGCCGCCACCTTTCCCCCCGGCGTCCACACCCCGGTGAATCCCGTCGCCCGGGTTCCCGGGATCCCGTAGCTCCGGAGCACCTGCAGGAGGACCTCCTCCAGGTCGCGCAGATAGCGGTGGAGGTCCTTCCGATCCGGCTTCAGGTCCAGGATGGGATACCCGACGAGCTGCCCCGGACCGTGGTAGGTGACGTCCCCGCCCCGGCCGGTCTCGAAGAGCTCCACTCCCAGCTCCCGGCGGCGGGCCTCGTCGGCCAGGATGTGGGCGGAGTGGGCGCCGGTCCCCAGGGTGATGACGTGGGGATGCTCCAGGAGGAGGAGCTGGTCCGGCACCTCCTCGGCGCGACGCGCCTGCACCAACTCCGCCTGTACCTCCAGCGCCTGGTCGTAGGGGACGACGCCCAGGCGCTGCACCTCCAGCTCCCGGTCCATCTCTTCCCGAGGCATCTTCGGTCGTGCTCCTTGGACCGCTTCCGCTGCAGACCCGGGGGGCGCACCGGCGCGGATGTCAGACGAAAGGGGGGGACCCGGCCCGGGTCCCCCCCGCGCGCGTCAGAGGGAGGACCGGTCAGGCGTCCTCCGGGAACTCCTCCATCACGGTCTTGAGCTGGGCCATGAACCGGGCGGCGTCGGCGCCATCCACGATCCGGTGGTCGTAGCCCAGGGTGAAGATGGAGCGCTTCCGGATGGCGATGGCGTCGGCGCCCGTGGAGGGGTCCTCCACCACCACCACCCGCTTCTCGATGGCGC
>JBJHCB010000080.1:8600-9475 GCA_050485805.1 Gemmatimonadota bacterium
GTCCGCATCCCGGATCACCGGAACGATGAGGCCCGGGTCCAGGTCCACCGCCACGCCGATGTTCACGTTCCCCCGGTAGATGATGTTGTTCCCGGACGCGGTGGCGTTGATGTTCGGGAACTCCCGCAGGACCCGGGAGATGGCCCACACCACGAAGGCCGTGTAGCTCACCCGGGCTCCCTGGTCCGACCATTTCTGCTTGTGGCTCCGGCGGATCCCGTCGATGCGGGTGAAGTCGATCTCGATGGAGGAGTGGACGTGGGGGGCCACCCGCTTGGCCACCACCATGTGCTCGGCGGTGATCCGCCGGATCTTGTCCATGGTCTCCACCCGGTCCCCGTCCCGCACGGGGAACTCGGGGTGCTGCACCGACCCGTAGAAGGTCTTCCAGAACTCCGAGGGCTCGGACACCGCAGCCGGGGCCGGGGTCGCCCGGGAGGGGGGCGGCGCGGGAGCGGCGGCAGGCTCTTCCTTGTCCGTCCCCGACTCCAGGTAGTCCAGGAGATCCTGCTTGGTCACGCGGCCGGCCTGGCCCGTTCCCGAGACCCGGGCCAGATCCACCCCGTGCTCCTCGGCCATGCGGCGCACCACGGGGGTGGACCGCTGTTTCAGGCGCTCCTCCGCCGATCCCGGCTCGGCATCGGCGTCGGCTGTGCCATCCGACTCGGCACGGGCGTCGGGACCGGTGGACACCTCGTTCTCTTCCTCTCCGGAGTCCTCCTCCCCCGATTCCTCCGCGGACGCCGTCGAGTCGTCGGCCGTGGGGGCGCCCCCTTCGGTATCGATGTAGGCGACGATGGTACCCACCTCCACCGTGGCACCCTCCTCCACGGCGATCTCCACGAGCGTCCCGGACTGGGGGGCGGGAATCTCGG
>JBJHCB010000081.1:0-9353 GCA_050485805.1 Gemmatimonadota bacterium
GCAGGAAGCGGGCGGCATTTCCGTAGAAGATGGCGCGTCGGTCCGCCTCGGTCAGGTAGTCGGCCTCCTGGATGGCTTCGATGGCGACCTCCATCATCCCGGGCCAGACCATGGCGTCCGACCCGAAAAGGACCCGCTCCACGAACCCCGCCTCCACCAGGGTGCGGAGCCAGCGGTGGAAGGCGGCCCGGGGCTCCACGTTGGCAAGGAGCCCCACCTCTACGTGCACCTGCGGGTAGGAGAAGAGGAGGGCCAGGAGGTCGTCCAGGAAGGGATACCCGCCGTGCATGAGGTAGACCCGGAGCCCGGGGTGCCGGACCAGGACCTCCTCCATGGTGAGGGGGCTCTGGAGACGCACGCGCCACGCCGCATTTCCCAGGTAGACCTCACCCGGGGCTCCGGGACCCAGGTGGATCCCCACCGGGATGTCGTACCGCTCGGCCAGGCTCCAGTACGGCTCCATGGCCGGATCGTCGGGAGCGATCCCCCCGTAGGCGTTCAGGACCTCGGCCAGCACCTGTACGCGTCCCGACCGGAAGAGGGCCACCATGGAGTCCGGGGAGATGGGGGCGGACACCTCCCTTCCCTCTCCGCCTCCGGCCGTGGCCGTCCCCCCGGCCCGGTCCAGCCGGAAATCCAGCGCCGGGATGAATCGCCCCGGGGCCGCCTCCATCCACTCCCCCACGAGCTCGGGGGTGCCGCCCAGGACCCCGTAGACGTTCCAGCGCTCCATGGCGTCCAGGATCCCGGTCAGAAGCGCCTCGTCGGTCTCGGGAGAGGCCAGGCGGTTCGGGCAGTCCAGGGCATCCAGGGTCTCCCCCAGGGAGGTGCCGGGGTCCCAGACGGGCATCCGCTCCGCCGGCGCGCACATGAAGACGGGGGGAGGGCCGTAGTGGGCGGCGGTGCGGGCGTGGAGGTGCATGTCCAGGATGGGGAGGCGGGGCTCCCCCTCCTCCCCGGGCGCGCATCCTCCCGCGGCCAGCGCCAGCACGGCCACGGCCCCGCGGGCCGTCCATTTCCCGGCGGCGGCCGGGAACGAAGCGCCGGACCACCCTGCGCGACCCGGCCCCGCGGGACCGGGCCTCACGCCCGTGCGCGTCCCGGAGGTGGAGTCGCCTGCCCCGAGGCCAGGGACACCGTGGGATCCCCCACCAGGCGGAAGCGCCGCCACGCCCGGCGGGCGTCGGCTTCGGTGGAGACGGCGTGGTGGATGGCGCGCATGAGATGGGTGAGGGTGGGGGGACGCTCTCCGGCCAGGAGCTCCACGACCACCTGGGCCAGGGCCTCGGCGTCGGCGGTCCGGACGGAGCCGGCGGGGGCCAGGTACGCCCTGGCGATTCCCGAGGCCACCATCCGGCTTCCAAAGGGGACCCGATTCCTGGTCCGCGCAAGCGTGTCGCAGGCGAAGGCGATGACCACGCCCACGGAGGGGCCCGTCCCCGCCACCCCCGCTTCCAGATGGTGCCACCGTACGGTCTGGTATCCCCCCCACCCCCTGGACCGCCCGTGGCCCGCGTACAGGACCACGGCCGGCCCCTTCCGGAGGGCTTCCATGAGGTCGCTCCGGCGCGCCCGATCGGCCCTCAGATCCGAGACCTTCCGGCCCCCGGCGGCGAGCCGGGGGGCCCATCCCTCGGTGGGCTCCAGGAAGGCGTCCTTGGCCATGGCCGTGACGAGCCAGGGGGCATCCGGGTCCGGGGCGCCGGGGGCCCGGGACCCTGGTCCCCACTCCCCGGGCTGGGCAATGGCCACCGGCCGCCCATCCACCACCGGCGCCGGAACGAGGCGGCGGGCACCCCACCGGGCCCCACCCACCAGGACGAAGGCATCTGCCGGGATCCCCTGGAGCCGCTCCCTGAGCCGGTGGGGATCGACGCCCCGGGCCGCGGGTCCGGGAAGCCGCCGGGTGCCCACGGAGTGGGGGGTCCCCGCCGGCGCGAGCCGCCGGAGGAGGCCGGCCGGGCACGGAGCCCGGTCCCGGCGCCCCCCGGGGACGAGAACCTCGAGGCGGAGTGTATCCCCCTTCATGCCGCCCGGTCCCCCTCGATCCAGGCTGCACAGGCGGCCCACCCGGCCTGGGGGCGCCCCTCCTCGTCCCGGTGCTCGTGGTGGTCCATGACGAGCTTGCCCTCCTCCTCGCGGTCGAAGGCCTCGAAGTCGCCGGGAACGCGAGAATCCGCAAGGGAGCCACGACCCCCGGTGGACCCGGGACCCGGCAACGGAACATCGGCCCGAATGGAGCATAGCCGAGGCCCCCCGTCCAGTCCGCTCTCCAGGAGGCCGCCGTCATCTTCCCTCGAGGAACAGCCCCTGAGACCCCCTTCCGTTCCAGCGCCCACCGGACCCGTGCCCACCGGCCCGGCGCCCACCGGACCGCCCCGGTCCTGGCCCCAGCGTCCCGGCTCCTCCTCTGCCTCGTCGTCTTCCTCCCGTCGGGATTGGCGGCCCAGGAGACCGAGGACGTCCTGGAGGTGGGAGGGGCCGTTCGGTACAACCTCTTCTTCACCGCCTACGAGAGCGCCGCCGGACCCGACGATGTCCAGTTCACCTGGGACACCTGGCGGATCAACGTGCGGGCCCGGTCCAACGACGTGGGGCTCCAGTTCGAGTACCGCTTCTACCCCACCTTCAACACGCACTTCATCAAGGAGGGGTGGCTGGAGTATGCCTTCTCCGAAGCCACGGAGATCCAGGTGGGGGTCACCCAGGTTCCCTTCGGCAACCTTCGCTACAACTCCCACAACTGGTGGTTTCAACTCCCCTATTACGTGGGGCTGGAGGACGATCACGACATGGGGGTGAAGCTCCTGCACCACCGGGGCGCCTGGTCCGTCATGGGGGCATACTTCCTTCAACCGGAGCCGGCGGGACCGGCCGGCGGGGAGGGCTCCTTCGGGGTGGGAGGGACCGGACGCTACTCCTACGACATGGTTCCCACCCCGGGCCAGTCCAACCAGGAGAAGCACCAGGGGAACCTGAGGGTGACCCGGAGCCTGGGCCATGGTGAGGATGGGGAGGGGGGCACCACTGAAGTGGGGGTCTCCCTCCAGGGCGGAGGCATCTGGAACGGGGTGACCGAGGAGTGGGGGAGCCGCTGGGCGATGGCGGGGCACCTGGACGGGACGTGGGGATCCTGGAACGTGAAGGCGCAGCTTCTCCGGTACGGGTTCAGCGCCACCGACGACGGGGGGGAGGGGGTGGAGGTGATCCGGGTGGCGGCGTACGGGTCCGCCTACGACGCGGCGGCCCGGGCCGGGATGGCCTCCCTGGGAATCCAGCATACCTGGGAGGTGGAGTGGGGTCCCGTCACCGCGGTGAACCTCTACGACAACTACACCTGGATGCGGAAGGCGGAGGACGCCTTTCACGATGCGCACCAGAACGTCCTGGGGGCCTCGGTGGCCGCCGGTTCCCTCTTCGTCTACTTCGACCTGGCTTCGGGGAAGAACCACCCCTGGCTCACCGACGACTTCGGTGTGGGGTTGGGGGAGGGGCTGGCGGACGCGCCCTGGAACCACCGCTTCAACGTCAACCTGGGCTACTCCTTCTGAGCCCGGCACGCCCGTGAGGTAGCCCGAACCCGACATCGACCCGCAGACCCCCCCCAGAACCCCAACCTGGAGTTCCGGATGCCCCGGAAACCGAAGCTGGAGCTGAGCCCCGGAGTCTTCTTCCCCGCGATCGTGGTGATCGGGATCTTCCTCGTCTTCGGGGTCTTCTTCACCGACGCTTCCGAACGGGTGTTCAGCGCGGTCCAGAGCGGGATCGTCGGCTACTTCGGATGGTTCTACATCCTGTCGGTGGCCTTCTTCCTCTTCTTCGTGGTCTTCCTCTTCTTCAGTCCATGGGGGAGCATCCGCCTGGGGGAGGACGACTCGGAGCCGGAGTACAGCTACTTCTCCTGGTTCGCCATGCTCTTCAGCGCCGGGATGGGGATCGGGCTCGTCTTCTGGTCGGTGGCGGAGCCCATGTCCCACTATCTCGGGTCCCCCACGGTGGAGAGCGGCACGGTGGCCGCCGCGTCCGAAGCCATGCGCCTCACCTTCTTCCACTGGGGGGTGCACGCCTGGGCCATCTACATCGTGGTGGGGCTCTCCCTGGCCTACTTCTCCTTCCGGAAGGGGCTCCCCCTCTGCATCCGCTCCGCCTTCCATCCGTTGCTCGGGGACCGGATCCACGGACCCATCGGCCACACCATCGACGTCCTGGCCATCTTCGGGACGATCTTCGGAGTGGCCACCTCCCTGGGGCTGG
Organism: Gemmatimonadota bacterium; assembly: GCA_050485805.1. Taxonomy (GTDB): domain Bacteria; phylum Gemmatimonadota; class Gemmatimonadetes; order Longimicrobiales; family Gaopeijiaceae; genus T3Sed10-66. Next base: position 4,255 of record JBJHCB010000081.1, read on the forward strand.
GGGTCATGCAGGTGGCCGCCGGACTCGACTTCGTTCTGGATCTGGGGCTGGAGGACGCCACCGGCCTGCAGCTCCTCCTCATCGCCGGCATCACCCTGGTGGCCACCGGGTCGGTGGTGCTGGGGCTGGACAAGGGGATCCGCCGCCTCTCCAACTTCAACGTCACGGTGGCGGTGATCCTGGTCTTCTTCGTCTTCACCGTGGGCCCCAGCGTCTTCATCCTGAACAGCTGGGTGGAGAACACGGGGAACTACCTGCAGTCCCTGGTGCAGACCACGCTCTGGATCGACGCCTGGGGAGACGGGGGATGGCACGGGGGTTGGACCCTCTTCTACTGGGGCTGGTGGATCGCCTGGTCTCCCTTCGTGGGGATGTTCATCGCCCGGGTCTCCCGGGGGCGGACCATCCGGGAGTTCATCGGAGGCGTCCTCCTGGTCCCGGCGGCCTTCACCACCTTCTGGCTCACCACCTTCGGGAACAGCGCCCTGTACCGGGAGCTGGTCGGGGAGGGGGGAATCGCCGGGGTGGGGACCGAGGAGATGCTCTTCGCCCTCCTCCAGGGCTTCCCCTTCACGGTGGTGACCTCCATCCTCGCCATCGTCGTCATCGTCGCCTTCTTCGTCACCTCCTCCGATTCGGGGTCGCTGGTGATCGATATGCTGGCCTCCGGCGGGAACCCCGACCCACCCACTGTGCAGCGGGTCTTCTGGGCCCTGCTGGAGGGGGCGGTGGCGGGGGTGCTTCTCTGGGCAGGAGGGTTGGCGGCCCTCCAGACGGCCTCCATCGCCACCGGCCTCCCCTTCGCCGCGGTCCTGGTGGTGATGTGCATCTCCCTCCTCAAGGGGCTTAGCACCGAGAGCCGCGACCGCGGACGGGTGCGGAAGGTATTCCCCGCCCGGAGTCGTGAACGGACGGGAGATCCCGTGATCCAGGAGCCCTCGAAGTGAGGGCCGCGAGAGGGGTCGGAGGAGACCCCCACCGGGAATGTGAACGCTTCGCACGAGGAGGGGATGATGAGTGACTGGAAAGAGGAGCTGAGGACCCTGCTGACCTCCACCGAGGGAAGGGAACGCCCGAAGCCGGAGGGGCCCTCCCGGGTGCGGGGCTTCATCTCGGAGGTGGCGGTACCCGCCTTCGAGGAGCTGGCGGGGGAGCTCCAGGAGTACGACCGGGACGTGGAGGTGGAGCACGGGGACCGGTCCGCCTCCATCCGCGTCCTGAAGGACGGGAAGGAGGAGTTCTACTACGAGATCAAGGTGAGGGCCTACCGGGCGAAGGGGTTCGCGTTTCCCATCGCCCCTCTCCGGGATCCCCAGGGCCAGACCTACCGGGCGGAGATCCACCTCCGGGACCGGCCCCTCCACCAGGACGTGACCAACTCCACCCGGGAGGATCTCATCCGGTACTTCCTCCATGACTATGGCCGACACCTGACGTGGACCCTCTGACGGGCCCCATCGCAGGGCCTTCCCGGTGGACCGGGGGGTCGGTAGGGAAGGAGATGACCCTCCCCGCTCACGCCGCCCGGACCACGTCGATGTAGGTCTCCCAGTCGGCCCACTCGGCCTGGGGTCGCTCCTCCTCGTACCGGCGCACGTAGTAGTGCATCACGATCTGGCCCTGCTCCTCGCGGTTGAAGGCCTCGAAGTCGCCGTTCGCCTCCTGGAGGGCGGCTTCGCCCCCGTCTCCGTTCAGGCGGTTGGTGTAGCCGTAGTTGTAGGCGTCGTCGCTCGTCACCTGGGCGTGGATGGCCTCGGACAGGTACATGGGCCCCGTCTCCAGGTGCTGCCAGACGTGGGTGAGCTCGTGGATGAGGGTGGGGGTGTCGATGGGATTCCGGGCGTCCATGTTGATGAGGGTCCCGGTGACGAAGGGGCGGGCGTCCGGGCTGCTGCTGAAGAAGTCCTGGACAGCGAAGATGATGTCGTTGTCCAGGCTCTCCGCCGAGATGGAGATGAGGTCCAGGTCGATGGAGGGGCCGAAGACCGGCGCCGCCGCGGCCTTCTCGGCGGCGGTGAGGGGTCGGTAGGTGGCCAGCAGGTTGAAGAGCTTCGCCACCGCGAGCCCCAGGAGCCCGCCCCCCACCTCGAGGGCTCCGGCGAGCATCTCCTGCAGGGGCTCCTGGAGGCGGCGCGCCGTTTCGATGACCTCGTCCAGGATGTCGTCGCTGGCCTCCTGGGCGGCGGCCATGATGTCCCTCCAGGTGGTTCCCACCTCCCGGAGGGCCTGAACCAGGTTGTCCAGCGCCGTCCTGGGGTTCTCCATGGTGGCCACCAGGAGCTCCCCCACGGTGACCCCCAGCTCGAGCATGGCCTGCACCGCTTCGGCCACGAACTCCACGGAGCGGCGCATCACCCGGGCCACCAGGTCCGCCAGCTCGTATCCCACCTCCAGGAGCCCGTGGACGAACCGCCGGACCCCGGGCAGGAAGTCGTTCTCCAGATAGGTCAGGACATAGCTCACCGAGTTCCGGAACCGCACCGTGGCGCGCCCGATCCACTTCCACGCCTCGTCGGCCAGGTTGGAGGCCAGACTGCCGGCCCACTGGTAGAGGGTGATGAGGTTCTCCCGGACGGACTCCCAGGCGTCGATGACGGCCTTGAAGACATCCAGGCTCTGATCCACGGCCCAGTGCAGGATCTCCACCAACTGTCCGCCGGCGTACCGGATGGCGGTCATGACCTGGTGGAAGAGGTTCTCCGCGAAGCTCTCGAGCCGCTCCGCCGCCCATCGGGCGATGTCCCCGAGCCCCACCACGTCCATGAGGCCGAAGACCATCTTCCGGAGGGTGAAGTAGGTGCCCTTGGCCGCTTCGGCCAGGAGGCTCCCGATGGCCGCGCCGGCCCGGACCGCCGCCTCGATCATCCCCTTGGCCGCCGCGTAGGTCCGCCGCAGGGTCTCGCCCACGAACTCGATGATGGTGGCGCCCAGGGAGAAGGCCGCCTCCAGGAACCGCTCCATGAGGTTCTGGGCGAGGCTCCCCAGCTCCCGGAGGAGCTGGGCGAAGGTCCGCCCCAGGGCGAAGAGCCCGTCGATGACGGTGCGCATCACCGCAATGGCGCGCTGGGCCACGCTGATCACGAGGTCCATCACCCGCTTCCCGGCCTCCACCAGCGCGCCGATGACGTCCCGGGCGAGGCCCACCGCGGCGCCGGCCGCCCACTGGGCCAGATCCCCGATGGAGGCCCCGATGTCCGCCAGGGAGCGGGCGATGGTGCGGACGGCCCCGGCCACCGCCTCCCGGGCGGCGTTCATGAGGTCGGCCACGGACCGGCCGATGTCCCGCATGGCGCGGGTGAAGGCGTCGATGAGCCCCCGGCGCCCCGTCACCACGTCCCTCACGAGGATGGCCACGCTGCGCCCGATGGCCATGAAGGCCTCCAGGGTGGCCCGCATGACCGTCGCCGCCGCGCTCAGGGCGGCCTCGAGGATCTGGACCACCGAACGACCCATCTCCACCAGCGCCTCCACCACCTTCCGGAACCCCGTCACCGCCAGCTCCAGGGCGTCCCGCAGGATGGTGCCGAAGGCGACCCCGATCTCCCGCAGGGCCTGGATGGCGTCCCGGACCACACCCACGGTCTGGACCACCACCTCCTTCAGCACCGTGCCGATGGACTTCCCCACCTCGATGAGGGCCTTCACGACCTTCTTGAACATGGTGACGCCCGCCTCCACCGCGTCCACCATCAGCTCCGCCAGGGTCATCCCCGCCTCCAGGAGGGCCTCCACCAGGTGTCCCACCTGCTCGATGGTCCAGTTCACCACCTCGGAGATGAGGTCCACCAGGGACTGCCCCGCCTCCACCACCGCATCGATGATGGTCTCCACCGCCTCGGTGATGGCGTCGATGACGTCTTCGGCCGCGCCGCGGATCCACCGCACCACCCCCCCGGAGTCACCCGGCGCGGGCCGCGCCCCATGGTGCTCGTGGAGGACGCCTCCGATGGTGGCGAGCCACCGGGTGACGGCCCTCCGGTCGCCCCCCGCCTCGAGCCAGTCGGCGATGAAGGCCCGGGCCTCGGTGCGGGGAAGCCGAGAGATCCGGTCCACGAGCAGGATCTCCGCTCCGCTGATGCGCAGGGCATGCGCGATGCAGGTGCGCTCCGCCTTCCCCTCCCGGGCTGCCCACTCCACCATGGCGCCCACTTCCACGGCACAGTGATCGACGTCCTCCGACGTCTCGATGAGACCCCGGGCCGCCCGCAGGCCCCGGTAGGGCGAAAGGGCGAAGGCGGCCCCCACCATGGGACCGAGCTGCTGGAGGTCCGGACTGAAGGAGCGGATCCCCGTGCCGGCGGAGTCGAGGGAACCGAAGTTGACGGTGGCCAACTGGTCGGACAGGGACATGAGGGACCTCCCGGGGGGTGCCCGACGGACGCTCCTTCCCAGATCCCCGTCCGCCACCCGTCTCTTTGAGGACGGGCGCGCGTTGAGAGGCCCCGCCGGCCCGGATCCAGGGGCGACGAAGCAGAGTGGACCGGGCCTCGCGAAGGCGGAGAAGAGAGGAGACGCAGGACCGGAGTCCGAGGCGTGTGCGGGGCCCGCCGGGGCCCAGACGGGCCCAACGGCCGCCAAGGTATGCCCCGGCTCGCGGGAGGGGCAAGGAAAACCGTGGAGGGGGCCCGGGGCTGGGGAGCCTAAGGGGCGGGAGGCGGGCGGGGGCGCGAGCCCTCCCGGGGCCGCGGCGGAATGTCGAAGTGCAGCACCTCCTCCCGGATCCCCAGGGATTCATAGAGGGCCACCGCCGGGTCGTCCTCGCGATCGGCCTGCACGAAGATCACCCAGGCGCCCCGCTCCCTGGCCAGCGCCTGGAGCTCCCGGATGAGGGCGGTGGCGATCCCCTGCCGCCGGTGGTCCCCGTGGACGGCCAGGTCGTAGATGTAGATCTCGCTACGGGGCTGCTCGAACTTCCGGAGCTCGTAGGCGCACAGCCCGCCCACCACCCGCTCCCCGCGGAGGGCGACGAGGGCGATGAAGGTGTCCGAGGAGAGGAGGCGCCGGAGATACGGGGCATCGGGACGGGCGTCGCCGTAGGTGTCCACCTCGTCGAAGGCCTCTCCGAAGAGGTCCAGGAGCCCCGCCATGGTCCCCAGGTC
>JBJHCB010000082.1:0-9283 GCA_050485805.1 Gemmatimonadota bacterium
GGCGTCGCCGCCGAGGGCGGCGATCCGCGCCGCTGCGCCGTGGTGCCCTACGGGGTGGCGAGCCCGGCAGGGTGGGGGGGGGGTGCTGGAGCTGGAGCGTCACCCGGCGGGGGAGGGCGGCCGCCCCTGAGATCAGGGCCGGGGGGGGAGGGCCCCGGCCCCGGGGCCGGCCCGGGGCCGGGGAGCCTGGGCGGGCTCCGTCTCCTTCATCCCCCCACCCCGTTCCTCCCCTCGCCAGCAGCTCCCTGGGAGGCCAGGCGGATCCTGGCCCTTCCCGCCGGGGCGGATCGCCCCCGGACCCGGCCGTCCTCATCGCGATGGACCTCCACGATCCCCCGGAAGAGTTCCGGACACCGGGAGAGGAGCCCCGGCCCCAGGACCACCAGGACGGGGACATGCGGGTGCGCCGCGGCCAGGAGCTCCAGGATCCGCACCGCCCGGGGATCCCCTTCCGTCCCCGAGAGGGAGGTGACCAGGGCCAGAGGGACTCCCTCCCCCTCCCCCTCTCCCTCCCCGAACCGCGCCAGGAGGAGTGCGGCGGCCAGGAGCGGCCGTTCGTCGGGACCGGCCTCGGCCCCCTCCCCGTCGTCCCGGAGGAGGACCATGGCACCGTCCTGCCAGCGCACCCCCTGGATCTCCCCCTCCGACACCCGGCGGAGCACCTCCCCGGCGCGGCGCAGGGATGGGGGAGAGGGAGCCCCTTCCCGGGGACGGGCCCCGGCGGCCGGGCCGGCGGGGCTCCCCCCCTCCCCGGTGGACCCCAGAGAGGGCGGGCCGGCCCCACGGGTCCCCTCTTCCTGGGAGAGGGCCTCCACCCGGGCGTGGAGCCGGAGGGCTTCCCGTTCCAGCTCCCGGAGATCCTGGGGGCGATCCTCCAGTTGTTCCCGCCGGCGCTTCCACCACCGGCCGTCCTGCACCACCGACTCCCACTCCTCCCGGAGGAGGCGGGTGAGCTCCGGGTGCGCGTCCTCCAGGGGGCGGCTGCAGGTGGGACAGAGGGCGCCCTCCCCCTCCTCCTCCAGGACCCGGATCCGCTCCCTCAGCTCCCGGGCCCGGTCGCGGTAGGACCGGAGGCGGGTATCGGCCTCCTGGCGTTCCCGGGTCCACTCCATGGTCCGCGCCTCCAGCTCCCCGGCGGTCTCCACCCAGTCCGCCCGGGCCTCCCGCAGTGCCCCCCGAAGGAGGGGGTCGGCCTCCGGGGGAGGCGGGGAGACGGGCCGAGCGGACGGGGCCGCCTCCTCCCCTCCGGGGGACGGCAGGAACCCATCGTGGAGGAGCCGGATCGGCCCCGGGGACCGAAGTCTCAGGAGCCATCCCCCGGAGGGAGCCGTTCCTTCCGCCGACGCCTCCCTCCCCCGGGAGCCCGGACCGCTCCGGGTTCGGGAGGGGGGACGGACCCCCGCCTCCTCCACGGCGCGCCGAACCGCCTCCGCCAGGCGACTCCTGTCGCCCACCGAGTCCCCGGTGAGCGCCCAGAGCCCCGGGCCCAGGACCACCTCTCCCTCTCCCCCCCCGTCCCACCGGAGCTCCAGCGCGCCGTCCCCGTGGAGCCCGGGGGAACCGGCGGAATGGACGGGGGCGACCCCGTGGGGGTCCACGCAGATCTGCAGATGGGCCGCCCTCCGCTCCACCGCCCGGAGGAGGCCCGGCGGGAGCCCATCCAGGGGGGTGTCCATCTCACCCCGGAGCCGGAGCCGGACGATCTTCCCGTCGATCCCCCCGGGGATGCCGTCCAGGAGTTCCCGCAGGCGGCGTCCCCCCGCCTCCCGATCCTCCGGATCCACCCGGACCGGCTCCAGGTCCACCACGGGACGTCCCGGGACCGGATGGAACTCCCCCTCACCCCGCTCCAGGTCGAAGACGACGAAGCCCTTCTCCTCGGTGGCCTCCCGCCAGGGATCCCCTCCCACCCGGTCCAGCGATCCGGCGCTCCAGACCCGGCCGCCCCAGCTCCGATGCCGGTGGGGCCCTCCCAGGGCGATGTAGTCCCACCCGCCGCTCCCCACCCGGGGAAGGCCCGCGCCCTCCTCCCCCTCCACGGGCACCCCCCGGAGGAGGAGGAGGTTGAACCGGGCCTCGGGGTCGGGGCGCATCTCGGGGAAGGGAGGGCGGAGGACGGCCCGGTGGGGAACCAGAAGCGCGTGGAGGCCCCGGTCCCGGAGATGCACGGCCCGGGGCGCTCCGGCGGCGGCCTCCACCCCGGGGAAGGCGTCCACCACCGCCACGGGCCCCGGGTCGGCGGGGGTAAGGGGGGTGTCCCGCTCCCCGGCGATGGCCAGGACAGTCACCTCGGGGAGGAGACCCCTGAGGGTGGTGAGACCCCTGGAGAGGGTGAGGAATGCCGTGGACGGGGGATCGGGATGATCGAAGAGATCCCCGGAGAGTAGGACCACGGCAGGGTTGTGGCGGGCCACCTCCTGGACGGCCCGATGGAAGGTGGTGGCCAGATCCCGCTCCCGGAGGTTCCATCCCCGTTCCCGGCGGGGAAAGGCCCGAAAGCCCAGGTGCAGGTCGGAGAGGTGGACCAGGCGCACGGGGGTCCTTCAGCCTCCCACCGTGACCCGGAGGAACCCGTCCACCGACTCCGGCCACTCGGCTCCATCGTCCCGGGCCGCCACCAGGAACCCGGACCGGGCCGACGGAGCCAGGGGGAATCGGGGCCATCCCCCCAGCCGGGGAACGGCCTCCACCGGTTCACCCCCCTTGGGCCCCAGGTAGAGGGCGGCCCGGGAAAAGACCCCGGCCACCCCCCGGAACCGCTCCAGGAGGCTCTCGGCCCCGGCCCCCTCCTCCAGGGGGAGCACCACCAGGAGGCCTCCCGGCCGGAGGGCCCGCCGGAGGTGGAGGAGCCCCCCCGGGGGAATGCGGGCGGTGGCGGGAGTGGGGGCCAGGGCCAGGGCGTCCACGAGCACCCAGTCCGCCCCTCCGTCGGGAAGGAGCCCGGCCTCCCTCCCGAGGAGGCTTCGGGGATCCAGGTCCACGGGATCCAGGTGGAGATCCATGGCCCAGTCCAGGGCCGACAGGAGCTCTCCCACCCGGTGGGCATGGGGATCCACCACGCGGAGATGGAGGGGTGGAGCCCTCCGTCCCAGCGCCGCCCCTGCCACGGCCGCCCCCAGTCCCAGGGCCAGGACCCGCTCCGGTCCCTCCCCCCAGCGGAGGGGATCCCCCTCGACGGCTCGTTCCGCCGCCAGGACCGGACGACCGTCCCCCTCCCGGAGGACCCGGAGTCGACCATCCACCCGGACCGCCACCCGGACCTTCCGGGAAGCCGGCCGGATCCACCGCTCCACCTCCCACCGCCCCGGGTCCGCCTCCCAGCCGGGAAGGGGCTCCACCCGGACTCCCTCGTCCAGCGCCAGCCCATGGAGCAGGGCCCCCGAGGACACGGCCAGGAGGGCCACCAGGATCACCGCGGTGGGCGAGAGGGTGGGAAAGAAGATCCAGGCCAGCAGCAGGGCCCCTGTGGCCGCACCGCACAAGGCGGCGAAGGCCGGGCCCCTCTCCCCCTCCATGCGGGCCAGGTGGGCGATGATGGCCAGGGTCCGCCCACCGGTCCACGCGGGGAGGGCCGAGAGCACGGCCAGCCCCACGGCCTGCGTCGCTCCCAGGGCCCCGAATCCCCGAAAGATCTCCCACCCGGCGGAGAACGCGGCGGCCAGGGTGAAGGCCAGGAGGGTGAAGAGCCAGCGACGCCGGGCCTCCTCCACCAGCGCCTCTCCGCCCCCCGGAGGTGAGGGAGCGGCCAACCCCGCACCCAGGGAGAAGAAGGTCACCGCCAGGATCACTGCCAGGGCCGGAAGGAAGCCCGGCCCCCCGTAGAGGAGAAGACCCGCGGAGACCTGCGCGCCCACCGCCAGCGCCGACCCCAGGAGGAAGGCGGGCCCGGTCCCCTTCCACCCGGAAGACGTCACGGTGCCACGGTCCCGTAGCTCTTCCGGAAGTACACCAGGGGCTTCGCGGAACCGGCCCCCGCCCCCACCCCGCGCCTCCCGTCCCGCTCCCTCCCCGCCGCCTCCACCAGGCCGAAGATCACCGTATGGTCTCCCGCCTCCACCAGGCGCCAGACCCGGCAGTCCAGCCAGGCCAACGCGTCCCGGAGTACAGGGACGCCCCCCGGAGGGAAGTGGAGGCCCAGGTCCTCGAACCGGGATTCCCTGGCCTCTCCCGCGAACCGACGCGCCAGGGGCTCCTGGTCCCGATGGAGGATGGACACGGCGAAGCGGCCGGACTCCACCAGGGGATCCCGGGATGCGGAGTCCCGGTCCACGCAGATGAGGACCAGGGGAGGTTCCAGGGAAACGGAGGTGAGGGAGTTGGCGGTGAAGCCCACGAACTCCCCCGAAGCGGCCCGTCCGGTGATCACCGCCACACCGGCGGCGAACCTCCCCATCACCTCCCGGAACCGGGCCGGAGGGATCACCCGAACACCCCCGCCCGGCTTTGCATCCGCCCCTGGATGAGGGTAGCTTTCGCCCCCGGGGCCTTCCGGGAAGCCGGCCCCCGCCGTCGGGGGCGTCGGCTCTCCTCCCCTTCCCTCTGAGACCTCATGCGTGCCAAGGGTTTCCCCCTCCTTGCCGTCGGATTGATCCTGACCCTGGCCCCCGGGTGCGACAACCTACAGTGGGGAGGGGTCCAGGTGGAACTCCGCTCCCCGCCCGCCCCCCCCTCGGCCCTCCTGCCCGAGGAGGAGCCGGACGAGGAGGACCGCCCCCCGGAGCCCCTGGCCCTGGGCCCCATGGTCTACCTGGTGGAGCGAAGCGGGGGCTCGGCACGGTTCGTCCCCGTGGCCCTGTGGGAGGAGGGGGACTACGCCCCCATTCCCGACGTCGGGGAGACCCCCGATCTCCTTCCCCGGTTCCCCCTCCAGCGCTGGGAGGAGGGAACGGAGTTCGTCCTGATGGACCGTGGGATGCGTGCCGGGACGCTGGTGAGCGACGGATCCGTGGAAGCGGACACCACCTGGTGCCGGGCCCGGCCTGCGGGGCGGGGAATGGTGGAGCTCCGACCGGGCGCCGAGGGGGCGCAGGTCTTCCTGGCCGTGAGGAAGGGGGACGTGGATTCCGGCCATGGCCCGTCCTCCCGCCCCCTGGCGGCCGTGCCCCATCCCGGACAGGGGACGGCGGCGAATCGGCAGGCGGCTGCGCTCTCCGTCGCCCGCTTCGTCCTTCCCCGGGCGCAGATCCCATGGCCCCCCTCCATTCCCGAGATCCTCCGGGAGACCCGCTCCCTGACCATGGAGGACGGAGGGGAGGCCCTGGCGGCCTCCTACGTCTTCGGGGGCGAGCTTTCCGTGGGCACGGTGGCCCCCACGGGCTACGGGCTCTTCGCCCTGGCCCGGACGGAGGAGGGCGACTGGCGGCCGGTGTGGACCTGGTACCAGACGGCCCGGGAGGGGAAGGCGTTCCCCCGGCTCCGTGCTGCCGCCCTCCTCCGCGACGAGGGGGAGCCCGACCTCCTCCTGGAGGTGATGGGCACCGAGGCCCGGTGGCTGGCCATGGCCGGCGAGCGGGAGGGGGAGTGGGGGATCCGCTTCCAGGATGACTGCGGCGTCCCCCCCGCCTCCGGAGCCCTCCGCGGTTGGCCATGAGGACAGTCGGGGCCGAAGGCCCCCCTTCCCTCCCCCCCCGGAGCATCCGACTCCTCGCGCTCGGCCTCCTCCTGCTGACCGCGTGCGACCCGGGGGAGGAGGCCTGGTCGCCCCCCCCGGACCAAGGGGGGGAGAGCGCCTATCCCCTCGTCCTGCAGGACGACGGCGGGAGGGAGGTGGTGCTTGAATCGGAGCCCCTCCGGGTGGTGTCCCTGGTCCCCTCCGCCACCGGAATCCTCCAGGCCCTGGGGTGGGGGGAACGACTGGTGGGGCGCACCGACTACGACCTGGATCCCTCCCTGGCCCACCTCCCTTCGGTGGGAGGGGGTCTCCAACCCTCCCTGGAACGGCTGGTGTCGCTGGAGCCCGACCTCGTGGTGGTCTTCGAGGGGGAACAGGATCGCGCCACTCCGGCCGCGCTGGCCGCGGCGGGGATCCCCCACCTTTCGGTGCGCCCCGACACCATCGGCGACATCCGGCGCATGATCCGGACCTTGAGCCGGGCCGTGGACGAGGAGGAGGAGGGGGAGCGCGTGGTGGCGCTCCTGGAGCGGGACCTGGACCGGGTCCGCCGCCTGGTGGCTTCCGAACCTCCGGTCCGGGTGGCCTTCCTCCTGGGAGGGGATCCTCCCTGGGTCGCCGGCCGTGGAACCTTCCTGGACGAGCTCCTGGACATCGCCGGGGGCCTCAACGTGTTCGGGGACACGGGGCCTCTCTACACCCCGGTGAGCGTGGAGGAGGTGATCCGCCGTCAGCCGGAACTTCTCCTGGCCCCGGAGGGATCCCGGATCCCCCCCGCCCTCTCCCACCTCCCGCTCCGGCGGGTCCCCGTGGACGTCCAGGCCCCGGGGCACCTGGTGGGGAGCTCTGCCGTGGAGCTGGCCCGGGTGATCCACCCGGAGCGGGGGTGGTGAGGGCACCCACCCAGGGCGTGGCCCTCTTCCTCCTCGCTGCAACCCTCCTGGCGGGGCTGCTGGGAGTCCGCTACGGAGCGGTTTCCCTGGACACGAGGGAGGTCCTGGCCGTCCTCCAGGGCGGGGGGGAGCCGTCCGCCCGCTTCATCGTCCTGGAGCTCCGCGCTCCCCGCGTCCTCCTGGGGATGCTGGTGGGAGGAGGACTGGCCCTGTCGGGGGCCGTGCTCCAGGCCCTTCTCCGGAATCCCCTGGCCGAGCCGTACATCCTGGGCATCTCGGGGGGGGCCGCCGCCGGCGCCGTGCTCATCCTGGCCCTGGGACTGGCCTCGGCGGCCTCGTGGTTCCTTCCGGCCGCGGCGTTTGGCGGTGCGCTGGTGGCCATCCTCCTGGTCTTCGGAGTGGCGGCGTCGGCGGACCGGCGGCTGGACGTGAGGGTGCTCCTGCTGGCGGGTGTGGTGGTGGGCGCGTTCTTCTCTGCCTGCATCGCCCTCATCCTGGCCCTCTCCGACGCCCCCACCGTCCGCACCGCGGTCCTCTGGATGATGGGAAGCCTGTCCGGTGCGGGGTGGCGGACCCTGGGGATCGTCGCGGTCTATACCCTGCCCTCCGCCGCCCTCCTCATGGGGCTGGCCCGATCCCTGAACGTCATGGCCATCGGAGAGGAGACCGCCGCCTACCTGGGGACCGAGGTGGAACGGACGAAGCGCATCGCCTACGGTGTGGCCTCGCTCCTGGCCGCGGCGGGGGTGGCGTTCACCGGGGTCATCGGCTTCGTGGGACTGGTGGTGCCCCATGCCGTCCGACTCCTCACCGGCCCGGACCACCGGACCCTGCTCCCCCTCTCCTTCCTGGCGGGGGCCGCGTTCCTCTCCATCACCGACCTGGTGGCCCGCACCGCCCTGGCACCCGTAGAGATTCCCATCGGGGTCATCACGGCCTTCGTGGGGGTACCCTTCTTCCTCCTCCTCCTCCGCCGGAGCCTCCGGGGATGATCCTCGAGGGGAGGGGGCTCACCGTGCACTACCCGGGGGCCGGAGCACCGGCGCTGCAGTCGGTTTCCGTACGGGTGGTCCCGGGGACCCTTCACGCCGTCCTGGGTCCCAACGGATCCGGGAAATCCACCCTCATGAAGGCACTCCTGGGAGGCGTCTCCCTGACGGAGGGGACCGTGGAGGTGGACGGGAGGCGGCTGGGGGAGTGGAACCGCCGCGAGCTGGCCCGATCGGTGGGTGCCGTGACCCAGACGGAATCGGTGGCCTTTCCCCTGACGGTGGGGGAGCTGGTGGCCATGGGACGCTACCCGCACCTGGGCCCCCTCCAGCCCCAGGGACCCCAGGACCGGAGCGCGGTGCGGGAGGCCCTGGAGCGCTGTGACGCCCTGGAGCTCGCGGAGCGGGAGGTGGGAACCCTCTCCGGGGGGGAGTTCCAGCGGGTCCGGATCGCCCGGGCCCTGGCCCAGGCGCCCCGGGCCCTGGTCCTGGACGAGCCCACGGCTTCCCTGGACATCCGGCACGAGATGGAGATCCTCCAGCTCCTCCGCTCTTCGGCCGACCGGGGGATGAGCGTCCTCCTCATCACCCACCACCTGGACCTGGCGGCCCGCTTCGCCGACCGCATCCTCCTCCTGGACCGGGGGAGGGTGGCCGCGGAAGGCCCGGCCCCCGAGGTCTTCCGGAAGGAGGTCCTGGAGGAGGTCTACGAGTGGCCGGTGGAGGTCCAGGTGGACCCGGCGACCGGGGCACCCCGGGTCATCCCCGGGATCCGACGCCTCACGGGGCCCCTCGACGCAGACTGATCCACAGCCTCAGCCGTCGGATCGAAGGGCAAGATAGCTGGCGTATCGTTCCGGGTGGATCTCCCCGGATTCCACCGCCGCCCGCACCGCGCAGTCGGGCTCGTGGACGTGGGTGCACCCCCGGAACCGACAGTCCGGGGCCCGCTCGTGGAACTCCCGGAACGCCCCGGGGAGAGACGCCGGATCCATCCCCCAGAGGGCCACGTCGGAGAACCCCGGGGTATCCACCACCCGACCTCCCCCGGGAAGGAGGAGGAGGCGGGAGCCCACCGTGGTGTGGCGACCGGCCTGAAGGCGGGCGCTCACCTCTCCCACCCGGAGGGAGAGCCCGGGGACCAGGGCGTTCAGGAGGGAGGACTTCCCCACCCCCGAAGGACCGACCAGGGTGCTGGTCCCCTGGTGGAGAAGGGTCCCCAGGGCGTCGAGCCCCTCCCCGGTGACGATGCTGGTGGGGATCACCCGGTAGCCCACAGCCCGGTAGCGCTGGAAGATCCCCGCCAGGGCGGACCCATCCGTCCCCTCCTCCCCGCCGCCCGGAGCCTCCGCCTCCGGCGCCGCCAGGTCCACCTTGTTCACCACCAGGACCGCCTCCAGCTCGCAGGACTCCGCCAGGGCCAGGAACCGGTCCACCTGTTCGGGCCGCAGAGCGGGTCGCGCTGCCGAGGCCACCACCACCACCCGGTCCAGATTCGCCGCCACCACCCGGGGGCGACGTCCGCGGAATCCCGCCCGGACCAGTTCGGAGGACCGGGGCAGGACCTCCTCCACCGTCCACCCCCCGTCCGAAGCCCGGTGCAGCTCCACCCGATCCCCTGCCACCACCCGGTCACCGGTCCGGCCCGGCCCTCCCGCTCCGGGCCGGCGTTCCTTCTTGATGCGACCGCGAAGGAACGCTTCCACCACGTCCCCCTCCCCCCCTTCCGGCTCCCCCAGGATGCCCGCCTCCAGGAGCACCGTGTAGATCCCGCCCACGCTCTCCAGGAC
>JBJHCB010000083.1:0-9184 GCA_050485805.1 Gemmatimonadota bacterium
CAGGGCTGGAGGATGGGGCAGGAGGCGCCTCCTCCGGGGATCTCTACGCCCGCCTCCGAGGGTCCGGATGGGGAGGGGAAGGCGAGGAGGGGGGGTGACGGCCCCCCGGACTACCCCCCGATCCGCTGCGAGAGCATGCTGTGGAGCCAGTGCCCCGCGCGGTGGACCTTGGCCCGGACGTAGGGGAGATTGTGGCGGTTCAGCGTCCCGTGGAGGGGCTGCCGCTCCAGGACCTGGATTCCCGCCTCCTCCATGGCCCTTACCTTCTCGGGGTTGTTGGTGAGGAGCTGGATGGAGGAGATCCCCAGGTGCCGGAGCATCTGGACGGCGTGGTCGTACCGACGCTCGTCCGCCCCGAAACCCAGGGTGCAGTCTGCGTCCACCGTGTCCAGTCCCCCCTCCTGGATGGTGTAGGCCCGGAGCTTGTTCCCCAGGCCGATGTTCCTCCCCTCCTGGGAGAGGTAGAGGAGGACCCCGCCGCCCCGGGCGGCGAAGTGGGCCAGGCTCCGGCGGAGCTGTTCCCCGCAATCGCACCGGAGGCTTCCGAAGAGATCGCCGGTGAGGCAGGCGGAGTGGAGCCGCACCGGGACGGGGTGCGGCCACTCCGCTCTCTCCCCGATGAGGATGGCCACGTGCTCCTGCAGGCCGTTCGCCTCCCGGAAGAGGATGAAGCGGGCGTTCTCCGCCTCTTCCAGGGGGACCGGTGCCTCGCTCACGAAGGTCACCTCCACGGCGGGCTCGGTGGCGAGCTCCCGTACTTCCTCGGGGGAGACCTGGAGCACCCTTCCGCTCGCCAGGAGATCCCGGACGGCTGGAACCCGGACAGGATCCGCCGGTACCGCCACGACAGAGGGGATCAGGCGACCCAGCCTCGCCAGGATCAGCCCGGCCGCCTCCGTAGGCGATGCGGTCCGCAGGTCCCGAGCGGCCGGGGGCAGGGGGCCCGAGGCGCTGGAGAGGCGGAGGATCTGGTCGGGTCGACTCTCCCCGTTCAGCCCCAGGCTCCACTCCGGCGACGCGTCCGGATCCAGCCCCATGGCCAGGGCCCGATGGCGGGTGATCACCAGGCGGGGAGAGGCCTCCCCCACCTCACGGAGGGTCTGGAGGGACTCGGGCCGCAGGCCCTCCACCGAGGCCAGGAGGACCGACCCGGGGGTGGGGTGGGCGACGGGGAGGATGGGACCGGATGCGCCTCCGCCTGACGCGGAGACGAACAGGAGCCGTCCCCGACGAAGTTCGAAGATTCCGCGTTCCGCGTGGTGCATGCGGTAGTCCAGATTTCTCAGGGAAGAGGAGGGAAGCCCGGGATGCGTGCTGTGGGCAGGTCCTCGAGACCGGGGCCGGGGGAGGAGTCCTGAGCGTCCCGTCCGTCGTTCGCCAAGGTGAGAACCCCGGAGAGAGGCCCCGGGGTCCCGATGCCGCCGCCGGAGGTCCGTCCGGCGGGTCCCGATCCACGTCCCGACGGACGTCCCGCCGGTCCGTGACCCGTGACCTCCTGTGGGCCCTTGTTCCCCTCTCCACGGCGGCAGGTTCCGCCCTTGCCCTCATCGGGCTTCCCCCGGTCTACCTTGCCGTGGTGGCCGGGGGATGGGGGATCCTGGGGGGGGTCCTCCGGCTGGGAGCCCCGGGCCACCTTCCCGCCCCCGGCATGGGGTGGGCGAACCGGGTGACCCTCTGGCGGGGGGCGTTGGTGGTACCCGTCGCGGCCCTTCTGCCCTGGTGGGCGATGCTGGGGACCGGGGGGCTCTGGTGGGTGGTGGGTGTGTCCACCCTGGCCATGACCCTGGACGGCGTGGACGGGCGGATCGCCCGGAGCACGGGAACGAGAACCGCCTTCGGCGCCCGCTTCGACATGGAGTTGGACGCGTTCCTCCTCCTGGTCCTCTCCTTCCTGGCCTGGCTGGCCGGTCCGGTGGGGCCCTGGGTGATCCTCATCGGCGCACTTCGCTATCTTTTCGTCGCCGCGGGGCGGGTCTGGCCCGTCCTGACGGGAGCCCTCCCCGAGAGCTTCCGGCGGAAGACCGTCTGCGTCCTCCAGGGTGTGGGCCTCCTGGTGGCCCTGGGCCCCGTGGTTCCTCCGGAGCTGGCCATCGGGGCTGCGGGGCTGGCGCTGGCGGCCCTGGTGTACTCCTTCGCCGTGGACGTGGCCTGGCTGGCCCGCCAGGGTTCGCCGCAGCGGCACTGATCACTTCCGGGTGGCCGGCCGGCCGTCCGGCTCCAACGACAACCGGAGTCCATTCCGTGCAGATCCAGATCAATACCGATCGTCATATCGACGCCGACGACGATCTTCGACAGACCATCGAGACCGCCGTGACCCAGACGCTGGGGCGCTTCGGCGAGCGCCTCACCCGGGTGGAGGTGCACCTCACCGACGTGAACGCCCAGAAGGGAGGGAAGGACATCCGCTGCGTCATGGAGGCCCGGCCGGCGGGCATGCCCCCGGTCATGGTGGACGAGCTCTCGCGGGAGGTGGGGACGGCCGTGCGGGAGGCGGCGGCCAAGCTGGAGCGGGCGCTGGAGACCCGGATCGGCCGGGCCGAACGGCGCTGACGTGATGTCCGCCCGTCCCCCGGGGCCCACGCCCGCAGAGGTGGAGGCCATCGTGGGGACGGGGGACCCGGTCCTGCGGAATCTCCGGATCACCTCGGGATACCACCGGTTGGCCCGGGCCTTGGACGCCCGGGTGGGACCCGGGGCCAACTGGTTCGCTTTTGCCGTCTGGGCGTCGAGGCAGGCGGGGGAGACCATCCGGGGCGAGGATCCCTGGCGGTGGGTGGAGCGCGAACTGCCGGTGGCCCCGGAGGTCACCTCGGCGGTGGCGGGGGTGGTGGAGGCTCTCCGGCCTCTGGGGGTCCGCCTCGAAGCGGGAGCCCTGATCCGCCGGATCCCTGCGATCCTGGACGTGGAGGGGGCGAGGCGGCGCACCGCCGACGCCCTGGCCCGGGGGAACGCCCGGGTCTTCCAGGAGGTGGGGGGCGCAGGGGCGGCGTTCCTGGCTCTGGCCGGGCCGGGGGAGTCGTCGCGCCACGAGAGCTGGGAGGCATTCCTGGACGGGTTCCTGCCCGGCCCCTTTCCCCAGGGTCAGGAGTTCCTCCGGAACGCCTTCGGGCGCTTCCACTCCCTCCAGACGGGCGGTGACCCGTCCTCCCGGCCGGAACGGCTTCTCCTGGCCAACCTGGAGATCGGGGTCCACGAGCAGCTCCGGTTGCAGCCCGAGATCGGGGAAGCCATGGACTCCCTTCTCCCCGGACCCGACCCCTTTCGGGACCGGCTCCTGGAGCGTCTCCTCCCTGGCGGGTGGAACCGGGTTCGGGTGGGGGTCTGGCGGGCCCTGGGCCGGACCTCCCCCCTGGATGGGGCCGTGGAGAGGCTCCGGTCGGCGCTGGGACGGGCCTTCCGCCGGCTCCTCACCCGGCACGTCATGGCCATGGACCTGGCCGGCGTGGTCACCCTCCGCCTGGGAGACGGGGTGCCGGGTCCCATTCCGCCGGCCCTGGCCGACCCGGTGGACCCGGAGCTCCGGGCCCTCCTGGCGCGGTACCGCGTGGCCACGGAGGGTTCCGGGGGGGGAGGCGCGGCGGACTGGGGCGACGTGGACCAGCGCCTCCGGTTCATCGCCCACCTCTTCCGGTGCCACCACGAGCTCCCGGAGCTCTTCCGTCCCCCCTTCACCCCGGAACAGGAAGGGGAGATCGCCGCGGGCCGGATTCCCGCGGGCCGGATTTGAGGCCACGGCGGGGGGGGCGGACACGGGTCCCCGGGCCGGCCCCGGCCTCCCCTCCCGGCGATCCGGTTCGAGGGACCGATTCCGGGGGATCAGCTTCGAGGGATCAGCGCTCCCCTCCCCGGATCCGTGCGCGCTGGGCCGCCGCCAGCTCCACCAGGCGGCGGAGCTCGGCGATGGGCTCCGGATGGTCGTCCACCTGGAGGCGGAGGACCACGTCGTTGTTGAGCCAGACCCCGCCCCCCTCCTGGACGATGAGCATGGCGGCGGACTGCTGTCCCCGGGTGTCGCCCCCGGCGGCCTGCCCCGCCTCCAGCGCCGCCTGGAGGCGCAGGGAGAGGTGCCCCTCGGTGGCCTGGAAGGCCTCCACCATCCGGTCCACCACCTGGGGGCCCGCGAGGATGTTCCCCTGGGCGGAGACGTAGCGTTCCACCCGGTGTCCGGCCCACTCCGAGGCCCGGGGTCCGGTGAAGGTGGCCACCTCGCCCCGGGCGTCCATGACGGAGAACTGACGACCTTCCTTGGTCCAGTTCTCGGGTCGGGGGTCGGGATCCTCCTCCCACACCCGGCGCACCACCTCCTCCGGCGGGATCCCTTCCCGGAGAAGGGCCAGCGCCTGGGGTCCGTAGCTCACGTCCACGATGGCCTGGGTGGCCACGACCCCCACGTTGGCGTCGGCCCAGAGGACCCCGTTCCCCACGGAGAAGACCCGGGACTGGACGGCTCCCCCCACTTCCCCCGTCTCCGGGTCGTAGCCCAGGATGGAGAAGGTGGCCACGGGGGGCCATCCGTCCGGGGAGCGTTCCACGGGGTCTCCCTGCGGGTCCCGTTGCAGATCCCCTTGCGGGTCCTCCTGGGCGGCGAACCCCGCCGCCGGGGTGGCACCGTCCGGGGGTGGACCGCACGCCAGCCCCGCCAGAAGGAGAAGACCCGCGGCGGCGGCGGGGAGGAGGGGGAGGGGCCGAGAGGTGGGAAGGGGGCTCTCCAGCGGGGGCATGGCGTCCTCCGGGTTGGTGGGGGGCTGCGGGGGACCCTCCCCGGGATTCAGACCCCGCGATTCAGACGAGGTGACGATGGAATCCCCGGGTGGCGTGCTCCGTCCCGTCCCGGGCCAGGAGGAGTCCCTCCACCCCGGGGCGGGCCTCCAGGAACGCCGTCCCCGCTCCGGGTCCCAGGACCAGGGCGGCGGTGGCCAGCGCGTCGGCTTCCAGGCAGGAGGGCGCCAGGACGGTGACGGATCGCGCGTGCCCCGGCGACCATCCGGTGCGGGGATCCAGGATGTGGTGGTGGGTCCGGTCCGGGGTGAAGGAGTGGACGTAGTCCCCCGAGGTGGCGGCCCCTCCCCGGGGTCCGAGGGCCAGGACCCCCCGGACCCCCCGGGGCCCGTCGGGATCCTGGATGCCCACCCTCCACACGTCGCCGGGGGCGGGAGAGCCCGCGGCGCCCAGGTCCCCTCCGGCGTTCACCAGGATCCGCTCCGCGCCCAGCTCCTCCAGGCGCTGGACGGATCGATCCACGATGTACCCCTTGGCGATCCCGTCCAGGGTCAGCGCCATCTCCGGCCGGGCGAAGGAGATGCGATCCCCTTCCACCCGGAGGTGACGGTACCCCACCCGCTCCAGGGCCGTTGCCACCTCCCGGGCGGTGGGCGGGGCCCCGTCCCCATGGGCTCCGGTCCGGGAGAAGCTGGTCTGGTGGAGGGCCAGGAGGGGGGCCACGGTGGGATCGAAGGCCCCGCCGGAGGATTCCGCCACCTCCAGGCCCCGGAGGACCACCTCCCGGAGCTCCGGGGGGGCGCCCTCCAGGTGTCCCGTGGCATTCAGGCGGGAGAGGGCGCTCTCCGGACGGTAGCGACTCAGGATTCCCTCCAGCCGCTCCATCTCCGCGAAGGCGGCGTCCACCCAGTGGCGCCCCTGCCGGGGGTCGGGGTGGACGGCGGTGAGGGTCACGGGCGAGCCCATCCGGATCCGGGTCCGCTCCACCCGATGGAGCTGCCCGGTCCGGATGAGGTCCAGGACGCCAAAGCCCAGGGCCGCGCCCACGCCGGCGGTGGCGGTGATGCGGAGGGCCTCCCGCCGGGAGATGGGCCGTCCCGATCCGCTCTCCATCATCCCTCCCTCCCCGCAGGCACCCGGAGCTGGACCAGCCGGGGGCGGATCTCGTCCATGGAATGCCGGCAGCTCCCCGCCCGCTCCCGGAGCTTCACCTCGCAGATCCCGCATCGGACGCATTCGGGGAAGTCCACCGCCTCCTTCCGGATGGCGCCGGTGGGGCAGGACCGTTCGCACACGGTACAGACCTGGCACTGCTCCACACGGCGGATCCGGAAGGGGGAGAGGAGGGAGCCCAGCGCCAGGGCCGCCCCCAGGGGACAGGCATAGCGACAGTAGAAGCGGGGCACCACCGCCGCGGCCGCCAGGAAGGTGAGGGCGATGGCCCACAGCACCGCCGAGGCGCTGAAGAAGAACACGGTCCCGAAGGGTTCGAAGTACTGGAAGATGTAGAGCTGGAATCCCAGCGCCGCCGGCACCACGATCACCGCCAGCACCCCGTACTTCGCCCGGAGGGCCAGTCGGTGGGCGCGGGGTGGAAGCTCCCGTCGGAACCGCCGGGGCACCACCCGCTCCAGCAGATCCTGGAGGGCGCCGAAGGGGCAGAGATACCCGCAGAAGACCCGGCCCCAGAGGAGGGTGGTCACCACGGTGAACGCCACCATCAGGAGGAGGGCCACATCCCCCAGGAAGATGCCGGGGCCCACCGTCAGGGCGCTGGTGACGTGGGAGATGGACAGGAATCCATGATCCACGAAGCCCAGGAGGAGGAGGGTCCCCCCCAGGGCCGCCCACCGGAGGGGCGGGAGGCGGGTGAGGAAGGCGGCGGTGACCAGGACCAGGAGGAGGGCGAAGCGCCCCACCCGTCCCCACGAGGTCTGGGCCAGCGTCCGGGCCCACTGGCTCTCCTCCACCTCGTCGTCCAGGAAGGAGAAATCCAGTGTCCGTTCCGGGCTCCCGGCACCGGGACCGGGGGGGGCGGCGGCGGCCGGTCCCGGGTCGCCCTCCACCTCCCCGCCCCCCTCCACGCGCGGGGACTCCGGCCCATCCCCCCCCTCATCCCGGGTCTCGCGGGTCTCCTCCGTCTCCCCGGTGGTGCCCTCCCCTCCGGTGGTGTCCTCCGGGGCCGACGGACGCTCCGGGGGATCCCGGTCCGCGTCCGGAGGGGGCACGGGGGCCTCCGCCACCCGAACGGCGGGAGGCGTCCGTCCGGGGACCTCGAGGCTGGCCACGTCCATCCCCAGGGCCCCCCCGAAGCGCACGGTGAAGGGGCGACTCAGGTCGAAGCGGCCGTCCACCATCCAGATCCCGGCCGAGCGGAGCTGGTCCCCCACCTTCCCGCCCCGGGGAGGTTCGAAGAGGATCACGTCGTCGGAGGACGCGCTCAGGGTATCGCCGTCCTGGACCAGGCTCAGGAGATGCGGTCGGAACCAGATGAGGGATCCGTCCAGCCCCAGGAGCAGGAGGTGGTCCGTTTCGGCCCGTTCCCCGGCCCGGTCCATGGCCTGGCCGAAGGACTCGGCTCCCAGCAGGATCTCTCCCGCGCCCTCCTCCCAGAGGTGGAGCAGGAAGAGCTCCAGGAGGAGCACATCGCTCCGGGCCACCATGAGGCGCTCCACCGGGCCCCGGTCCACGAGCTCCAGCCAGGTTCGCGCGGCCAGCGTCTCCAGGGTCACGGGCGCGCTCCGGTCCGCCTCGTCCCCGGTCGCTCCCCCGGCGCCCGAGAGGTAGGCCGACGCCACCCGACGAGCGGAATCCCGCACGCTCCGGGCCATGGCGTCCACGCTGATGGTGGCCCCGGAGATCCCGTCCAGATCCCGTCGGATGCGGAAGGGGTCGCTGATGTGCTTCCCCGCGAACTGCTCCTGGAAGCCCCGCGTCCCGAAGAAGTGTCCCCGGGTCCGGTAGAGGGACTCCCAGTAGCGCATGACCCGGACCCCCGTGAGGGTGCCGGTGAGGTCCATCCCCACCAGGACCTCGATGGGGGCATCGTACCCCTTCACCTCCGGGGGGAGATCGGGGGTGAGGAAGAGGTAGCCCACCAGAGTCTCCGCCCCCGTGTCGGGGTCCACCCGGAATCCCCGGATCACCGGCGGCGTGCCCTCCGGATCCTCGAAGCGATCCGCCCCGGGCATGACGTGGAGGAGGTCCTCCAGGGGGGGCATGGCCGCCTGGGACACACCGGCCCGGGGGAGGGCCAGCAGGAGGGCCAGGGCCAGGAGGGACGCCAGGAGCGAGGCCCGGGCCGGAACGTGGCGGATCGCCCGCGCGCGGTGGGCGCCCCCCACGCCGGGGGAGCTCCGCACACGGGAACGGGAGGGGCGTTGCGGCCCGTTCAGGGACATGGGGTACCCAGGGGTCCTCCTCTCCGGAGGGGATGCACGTTCAACCCTGCCGGCCTGGGGGCCGGGGCAGGGGTCGGGGGTCCCGGATTCCGGGGGTGGGGGACCGCGGGAGAGTACAGGGGCGAGGGAGAGGTGGCAAGCGGCACCCGGTGGACCGCCGGTGCCCGGCCCACCCGGCGCGCGGACTCCGTGCGGCGCGTCGGAGGGGAACCTACGGGGTGGCCCCCGGTTTCAACGGGTCTGGCTCCGCCGGCAGGCCCGGTCCCTTTTGGCCGACTGGGGCCGACCGGGGCCGATCGGCCGACGGCGCCCCCTGCGAGCCGCCTGGAATTCTGGACCCCTTCCCTGGAGGAACCATGCTCTCCCGACGCGACTGGATCAAGCTCTCCCGACGCGACTGGATCAAGGTCACCGCCGCCGCTGGAGCGGCCCTTTCCCTGGACCCCCGGCTCCTGGGCGCCCTCCAGCGGAACGCCGTCCTCACCCGACCCATCCCCTCCTCCGGAGAGGAGCTCCCCGTGGTGGGTCTGGGAAGCTCGGCCACCTTCTCCGCGGTGGCCCGCACCGAGGACGTCTCCGCGCTCCGTTCCGTCCTGCGGGCCCTGCTGGAGAACGGGGGGACGGTCTTCGACACCGCCCCCAGCTACGGGGCCTCGGAGGAAGTGGCCGGAGGTCTGGTGAATGAACTGGGGATGCAGGAGCGGGTCTTCTGGGCCACCAAGCTGAACGTGGCCGGACGGGGAGACGGGAGGGCAGACCTCCAGGAGGCGCGGGCCCAGGTGGAGACCTCGTTCCGGCGCATCGACCTTCCCGTGGTGGATCTCATCCAGGTCCACAACCTGGGGGATCCCCCGACCCAGCTCGGCCTCCTGCAGGAGCTCAAGGAGGAGGGGCGGGTCCGCTACATCGGGATCACCTCCACCAGCGAGGCCCGCTACCCCGACCTGGCGGAGGTGATGCGAAACTACCCCATCGACTTCATCGGCGTGGACTACGCGGTGGACAACCGGGCCGCCGCGGAGACCATCCTCCCCCTGGCCCAGGACCGGGGGATCGCCGTC
>JBJHCB010000084.1:0-9129 GCA_050485805.1 Gemmatimonadota bacterium
CTCCTGGAGTTCCTGGTGGGCGAGGAGGCCCAGCAGGCCTTCGCCGAGGCCAACTTCGAGTATCCCGTCCGGCCCGGGGTGCCCTGGGCGGCCACCCTGGCGGAGTGGGGAGACTACCGGTCGGACCCCCTTCCCCTCGCCCGGCTGGGGGAGTTGAACGAGGAGGCGGTGCGGGTCTTCGATCGGGCGGGGTGGCGGTGAAGACGAAGTGACGGCGGTTCAGCACCTTCTGGCCCGGGCCCGGGAGGAGTTCCGTCCCCGCCTCCGGGTGAATCTCACCCCCTGGACGGTGGCCACCCTGGTGGTGGTGGCCCTGGTCCTCCTCCCGGTCTTCGCCATCTTCGTGGGGGTGTTCGGGGCCTCCTCCGACACCTGGCGGCACCTGGCCTCCACGGTCCTGGTGGACTACGTGGTGAACTCCCTCCTCCTGGTGGTGGGGGTGGGGGTACTGACCCTGGTCATGGGGATCTCCACCGCCTGGCTGGTCACCACCTGCGAGTTTCCGGGTCGACGGTTCTTCGAGTGGGGGCTCGTCCTCCCCCTGGCGATCCCCACCTACATCGTCGCCTACACCTACGCCGAGATCCTCTCCCACACCGGGTTCGTGCAGTCGGCCTTCCAGCTGGTCCTCCCGCCGGAGACGACGGCGCAGGTCCGGGTGGGGCTCATGTCCCTTCCGGGGGCCGGGGTCATGATGGCGCTGGTCCTCTACCCCTACGTCTACCTCATCACCCGCAGTTCCTTCCAGAAGCAGTCCGGCGGGATCCTGGAGACCTCGAGGATCCTGGGGAAGTCGGCGTGGGCCACCTTCTTCCAGGTGGCGCTCCCCATGGCGCGTCCGGCGGTGGTGGCGGGGGTCACCCTGGTCCTCATGGAGGTCCTGAACGAGTACGGGGCCGTGAGGTACTTCGGGGTCTCCACCTTCACCACGGGGATCTTCCGGGCCTGGTTCTCCCTGGGGGACGGCCCTGCCGCCGTCCGCCTTTCCGGGTGCCTCCTCCTCCTGGTCTTCGTCCTCATCCTGGGGGAGCGCCTGCAACGGGGACGGGCCCGGTTCGACGGCGGGTCGGGAAGGTACCGCCCCCTGGTCCCCTTCCGGTTGCGAGGATGGCGGGGCGGGGCGGCCTTCGCCGTGTGCCTCCTCCCGGTGGCCCTCGGGTTCCTCGTCCCGGTGGGCCAGCTCCTGGTCTGGGCGGTCTCGGTGGCGCCGGAGGCCCTGGACCGGCGTTTCCTCACCCTGGCCCTCAACTCCTTCGGGCTGGCCGTGGTGGCGGCGATCCTGGCGGTCATGGCGGCCGTCCTCATCGTGTACGCCACCCGTCTCTCCCCCACTCCCATCCTCCGTTTCTCCTCCCGGGCCTCGTCCCTGGGGTACTCCGTCCCCGGGGCCGTCATCGCGGTGGGCGTCATGATCCCCTTCCTCTGGGTGGACCGCCGCCTCATGGGCCTCCTGCAGGGCGTGACGGGGAGTCCGGTGGGGCTTATCCTGACCGGGACCGTGGCTGCGCTGGTGTTCGCGTACGTGGTCCGGTTCCTGGCGGTGGCGCTGAACCCGGTGGACTCGGGGTTCGAACGGGTGTGCGGGAACCTGGACGAGACGTCCCGGTCGTTGGGGATGCCCCCGCTCCGGACCCTGTGGAAGGTGGATCTCCCCCTTCTCCGGGGAACGCTCCTCTCCGCGGGGCTCTTGGTCTTCGTGGATGTCCTGAAGGAGCTTCCCCTCACCCTCATCCTCCGTCCCTTCGACTTCGATACCCTGGCCACCCGGGCCTACCAGCTCGCCACCGACGAACAGGTGGCGCGCTCGGCCCTTCCCGCGCTCCTCATCATCGGGGTGGCCACCATCCCCGTCATCCTCCTGAGTCGCATCATCGCCCGGCAGCGGGCCTGAATCCCCCCCTCCGTCCCGGAGCGCCCCATGGTCCACCGCCCCCGGTCTCGCGCCTCCCTTCCCTGCCCGACGCCCCTCCTCCTCGTCGTCCCGCTCCTCATGGTTCCGGCCTGCGGCGGAGGAGGGCCGATGTCCGACCCCTTCGACCCGAACGAGGCCGCGGAGGGGCTCGCCCTTGGCTCCCCGGCCTGGGAGGTCCCCCGGGCCTGGGCCGGTGAGGGGCTCCCCTTCCCTCCCGACGAGAACCCCTGGATCTCCATCCGGGAGGAGCGGATCCGGACCCTCCTGGGACCGGCCATGGCCCGGGCGGGGGTGGACGCCTGGCTCCTGATCCTGAGGGAGAACCACAACGATCCGCTGGCCCACCACGTGGGGGGGGAGAACGCCGGGGGAACCGCGGCCTTCCTCTTCCTCCGTGAAGGGGACGGGGAGGAGGGTGCGGGCGTCCGATCCCTCGCCCTCTCCCCTGCGGGGGAGGCCACCGCCCTGGCCGACGTGGGCGTCCACGACACCGTGGTGGTGCTCTCGGGGGAGACCGCCTTCGAGGGTGCGGCCCGGGTTCTCCGGGACCGGAACCCGGCCGTCATCGCGGTGAACTCCTCCAACCTGGCCGTGGCCGACGGGCTTTCCCATACCCAGCGGGGACAGCTGGAGGCGGCCCTGGGGTCCGAGTGGGTGGATCGCCTGGTCTCATCCGAGGAGCTGGTGGTGGAGTGGTTGGCGGTGAAGACCCCCCGGGAGGTGGAGATCATGACCCGGGCGGCGGAGATCACCGAGGCCCTGGAGCGGGAGGCCTACGCGCGCGTGGTTCCGGGGCGCACCACCGATGCCGACGTGGCCCGCTTCCTCAAGCGGCGCATGGCGCAGCTGGGGGTGGAGGATGCCTGGGCCCCCGAGCAGAACCCCAACGTGAACTCGGGGCCCGACCGGGGGCATTCCCACGCCACGGACCGGGTGATCCGCCCCGGGGACTTCATCCAGACCGACTTCGGGATCCGGGTCTGGGGGATGTGGGTCACGGACATCCAGCGCTTCGCCTATGTCCTGGCCCCGGGGGAGTCGGAGGCCCCTGCCGAGGCGCTCCGCCGATGGGAGGCCGCCCGCCGGGGGAATCGGGCCGCCTTCGACGCCATGCGGCCCGGCGTGCGTGGGCTGGACGTGGACCTTGCCCAGCGTGTGGTGATGGACGAAGAGGGGTCGCTCGACGTGTTCTGGAGCACGGGTCACCCGGTGGGCTACTGGGCCCACGACGTGGGCCCGGCCCTCTCCGGGGGGCAGCGGAGCCGTCCCCCCTCCCCTGCGGTGAACCGGATCCTGCGCCCCGGCCAGGTCTTTGCCTTCGACGGGTTCTTCGCCTGGGAGCTGGAGGGGGACGAGATGGGCACCAAGACCATCTCGGTGGAGGAGATGGCCGTGATCACCGAGGACGGGGCCCGCTGGCTCGTTCCGCCCCAGGAGGAGCTCATCCTGATTCCCTCCCGCCCATAGCGGATGAGGGGTCGCCGGCGCCCCCGGGGCCCCGGGGGCCATGGGGGTACGGGTCAGAATGCCCCGGCCAGGGGGGCGATCTGCCCGGTGGGGGGGTGGAGCTCCTGCAACCGGGCGAAGGGGACACGGCCTGGGGCCGGGGCCCGACGGGGCCGGGGGGGCCGCCCCACCGGCGCGCTCCGGGCCCCGCCCTCCCTTGCCCCTGGGTGGGTCGATCCCCATGGTGGGGGGCGGATCCGGCCCCGGGACGGAGGGTTCTCGCACTGGATGTCCCGGATGGCACGATCCTTCCAACGGGAACCCCCGGATCCGGACTTCCTGCACCCGGTTTCTCCCTGCAACCTGTCTCCCAAGGAGCCCCGAATGTTCAGACGCGCTCTGGTCTCGATGGACCTCTCCCCCGCCACCGAGGCACTGGTGGCCAGCCTTCCGGGGCTGAAGGACTATGGGGTGGAGGAGATCGTCCTCGTCCACGTGGCCAAGCCGGTGTCCTATCCCGTCTCCCAGTCCATCGCCCAGGTGGAGGCGCTCCGGCAGCGCCTGGGTCGGCTCAAGGAGTCCCTCGAACGGGCCGGGTTCGCCGTGGAGGTGGACGTGCCCATCGGGGCGCCGGCGGTGGAGGTGGCCCGGGAAGCGGAGGAGCGGAATGCGGACGTGGTGGTCCTGGGCTCCAGGAGCCACTCCCGGGCCCGGGAGGCGTTCATCGGGTCCGTGGCCTGGGAGGTGGTCCGGCGCTCCAAGGTGCCGGTTCTTCTCCAGCGCATCGAAGCGTCCCGCCCGGATCCCGAGGGGGCCCTCGAGCTCCGCATCTCGGGTCTCCCGGACCGGGTCGTCCACCCCACCGACTTCTCCCCTGTGGCGGAGCGGGCGTTCACCTGGGTGGAGGGGCTCGCCCGACGGAACGTCGCCGAGTTCATCCTCCTCCACGTCCATGCCGTGGGAGACGAGACGGCCCGCACCGAGGCCAGGGCGCAGCTGGAGGGGTTGGCGGAGCGCCTGAGGGCGGCGGGGGCCGCCCAGGTCAAGCTCGAACTCCGGGGGGGATCGCCCTCCGAGGAGATCCTCTCCCTGGGCGGTCGGAACCCCGACCACCTGGTGGTCATGGGGACGCACGGAAAGGGCTTCTTCCCCGGTATCGTGCTGGGGAGCGAGAGCCGTCAGGTGGTGCGGCGGGCCGCGGCGCCGGTCCTCCTGGTCCCGGCGGTGGAGGAGGACTGACCCCGGGGGCCCCGTAAGGAAGGCCGTGGGACCGTGGGTCAGTGGACCGGCGGTTCGCCGTCCCCCCTGGTTTCGTCCACCGGAGGGGGCACGGCGGCCGCCGGTTTCGCGTCGGCCTCCGCCAACCGCGCCCGACGGGCCTCCACCACCGAGATGGGTTCGAAGGGGGGGGCCAGGAGGGGGACCTCGGGGGGGATGGCCTCCCGCGTTCGGATGGCCCGGATCCGGGCCTCCCCCGCGTCCCGCACCCGGCGGTCCAGGACCAGGGCGGGAAGATCGGCTCGACCCCTCCAGGCCGCACGGAGGATCGTCATCCCCCTGCCTCCTCCGTCCAACTCCCGCTCCAGCACCAGGCCGGCGATCCGTCCTCCGTCCCGGGTCAGGATCCGCTCCGCCTCGGGCACCGAGGAGGCGGCCAGGACCTGGAAGCCCTCCCGCTGGAGGGCGCGGCGGAGGAGCCGGGCCAGGAGGGGATCGTCCTCCAGGAGGAGGATCTGGGGGGCGGGGGCGGTGTCGGTCTCCCCCGCCGGAGTCGCGCCATCGGGGGCTCCCTCCACCAGGAGCGGAAGGGAGAGGGTCACCCGGGTCCCCTTTCCGCGGACGGAGGTGAGGTCGACCCACCCTCCGTGTCCCTCGGTGACCGCCTGCACGAGGGAGAGTCCGAGCCCGACGCTGCGGTCGATTCCGGTGGGTGCCCCCCGTTCCCTGGAGAAGAAGGGCTCGAAGATCCAGGGGAGGTCCCCCGGGGAGATCCCGGCCCCTTCGTCCTCCACCGTGATCCGGGCCACCTCCCGTCCCCCTGGGCCCCTTCCCCGCTGCACCTGGACCCGGACCCGCCCTCCCTCCGGCGAGGCCTTCCGGGCGTTCCGGACCAGCTCGTCCACGGCTCGTTCCAGGAGCTCGGGGTGGGATCGGACCGGGAGCTTCTCGAAGGACGGGACCAGGGTGAGTCCCACGGACTCGCCGGTGAGCTTCCCCAGGCGGCCCCCGATGCGACCCAGGAAGCCGTTGAGCTCCAGGGGCCGGAGGGAGGCCACGCCGTCCCGGGTCCAGCGGAGGAAGCCGTGGACCCGGGACCGGGCCTGCGTGCCGGCCTCCCGGGCCTCGGAGAGGAGCTCCCGATCCTCGGGCTGGGCCTCCAGGGCAGGATCCAGGAGGGCCAGATACCCGTCCTGGATCTCCAGGAGGTGGAGGAGCTCGTGGGCCAGGTCCGCGGCCAGGATCCCCGAACCCTCCATGGCACGGAGACGGGCCAGGCGGGCTCTCAGCTCCCGTTCCGGTCCCCCCTGGTTCGAACGGGGGTCCGGCGCCGGAGCCCCGGGGGCCGGCGGTACGGCGTCCGGCGGCGACGATGTGGTGGGGCGGGGACCTCCGTCCTGGAGGAGGGGATCCAGGAGCTCCTCCGCCTGTCGGGTGAGCATCTGGGCGTGATCCCGGTCCTCGCCGCTCCAGCTCCGGGGGCCGGTGAACTCCTCGAAGGCCAGGAAGCCGCGGACCACGCCGTCCCGGCGTAGGGGAACGGCCAGGAGCGCCCGCACTCCCTCCGCCTGGAGGTAGCTCCGGAGCGGACGGGCGGCGGGGACTCCCGACTCCACATCCTCCATGACGAGGACAGTGAGGGATTCCAGGAGACCCTGGGTGTGGCGTCCGAACCCGTCCTCGAACCCCCGGACCTCGTCGTGGCGGTCCCGATCCCTGGAATAGGCCGTGAGGCGCAGGGGCCGGGATCCGTCCTCCTCCACGAGCCAGATGGAGGAGCGTTGGCTCCGGAGAAGCCGGGCCGCTTCACGGGTGAGGTGGCGCAGGGTGACCAGGGCCTCGGGCTCGCCGGGGAAGCTCCCTGCCCCTCCCCCGGCACGCTCGATGACCACGGGAGCCCAGGCGCCCGGGATGGCGGTTCGATCTCTCATGCGACCTGTCGGACCTGCGCTTGTCCGCCCCCGGGCAGGACGTGGGACCCCTTGGGGAGGCCCAGCATCCTGCCGCCGGGCCCCGTCCGGAACGACCCCAAGCTAGGGAAACAAATGTTGTCCCCACAAGGACGACGATTCGTTCCACCTCGCCCGGGCCGCTCCAACGGATACACCCGGGGGTTCACGCCCCCTCCTCCCGCGCCAGCCAGTCCGAGAGGAAGCGGGCATCCGCAGGGGCCAGGGCCCGACCCGCCGCCGCCTCCGGCCGGAGCCACGACACCCGGAGGTGCTCCAGGGCCCGCGGCTCCCCCTCCACCCGACAGGCCCAGAACCGGATCCGGTACGGTGATCCGGGATCCATGGCCGTGAAGAGGCACTCGCCCACCTCCAGCAGCTCCACACCCAGCTCCTCCCGGAGCTCCCGGGCCAGCGCCTCCTCCTCCGTCTCCCCGGGTCCCACCTTGCCCCCAGGGAACTCCCACAGGCCGCCGTGCCGCTTGTCCGGCCGTCTCTGGGCCAGGAGGATCCGGTCCCGCCTCTCCACCACCGCTGCCACCACCCTGACCACGGGCTCCGGTGGGGGGGCCGGGGAGGGCCGGGCCAGGTCCCCCGGGAGCGCGCCCGGAGGAGGGGAGGGGTGGGGGGGGGAGGGGTCCATGAACCGGGGACAATGGGGGATCCTCCGGGCGGGGGCAAGGCGACGCGGATCCGCCTTCCCCTCCCGTCCCTGCCCGGGGTGCGGGTGGCGTTGGCACGATTCCTTCTACAGGTTCCCACCGGCCCACACGGTCCCATTGTGAGGGCCCCATCGTGCGGCGGGTCCCCCGGGAGGGAGCGGCCCCTGCGACATCCCACTCGAGTCAGGTGAAGCGTTCCCATGTCCAACTTCCAGGTGCCGGTCAGCCTGTACATGTCGGATCCGGTTCTCTCCGTCTCCCCCGACGCCCCGCTGGAGGAGGCGTACGACGTCATGGTGGAGGGACGGATCTCTTCCCTCCCGGTCCTGGACCGGGACCGGATCCTGGTGGGCCTCCTCTCCCGCTCCGACCTTCTCCGTGTGGGCCGCCAGGAGGCCGGGACCCGACCGGAGGCCCAGGTCCTGACCCTTCCCGAGCGCACGGTTTCGGACGAGATGACCCGTGAGGTCCTCACCGTTTCCCCGGAGATGACGCTGGAGGTGGCCGCCAGGCTCATGGTGAAGCACCGCGTCCACCGGGTGGTGGTCACCCAGGACGGGAAGGCCCGGGGCGTCCTGAGCACCCGGGACCTGATGCGGGTCATCGACGAAAAGGGGACGAATCACCCCGTTTCGGACTACATGTCCTCTCCCGTCTTCACCATCCGGGCGGAGGAGGGGCTGGGGATGGCCGTGGAGCGGCTGGAGAAGGCCCGGGTCTCGGGGCTCGTGGTGGTGGAGGACGACTGGGCCGTGGGGGTCTTCGCCCAGACCGAGGCCCTGGAGGCCCGGTACCTCCCTCGCTCCACCGCAGTGGGAGACGTCATGAGTCCCCGCATCCTCACCCTGGGGCCGCGCACCCGGCTGCATCGCGCCGCCGCCCAGGCGGCCACCACCGGGGTTCGGCGCGTGGTGGTCCAGGAGGGTGAGAACCTGGTGGGGATCCTCTCCGGTCTGGACTTCGCCCGGGCGGTGGGCTGACCTTGGCCGGGGATTCCCTGCGGGCCCCGGTCTCCACCCCCCCGGCCCCGCTTCCGGGCAGAACCCTCCCGCTCCTCCTCGCCCTCCCGCTCCTCCTCCTGCCCTCGGGAATCGAGGGCGGGCAGGCGGGCCCGGGGGAGGGGGTGGACCTTCCCCGGATCCACGTCCTGGCCACCGGGGGAACCATCTCCAACACCGAGGGGGATCGCCTCACCGGGGAGGAGCTGGTCCGATCCCTTCCCGGGGTGGAACGGGTGGCGCGGCTCACCGTGGAGCAGTTCACCAATGTGGCCTCCAGCGCCCTTTCCCTGGAGGAGTGGATGGCCCTGGCGCGGCGCCTCGACGCCCTCTTCCGGGAGGGGGACGCGCCGGAAGGGGTGGTGGTGACCCATGGCACGGACACCATGGAGGAGACGGCCTGGTTCCTGGAGCTCACCCTCTCATCCTGCCGACCGGTGGTGGTCACCGGGGCCATGCGTCGGGCGTCGGACCCGGGGGCCGACGGACCCGCCAACCTGCTGGGGGCCATCCGGCTGGCGGCCCTGGCGGAGGCCCGGGAGCTGGGGGCCGTGGTCCTCATGAACGACGAGATCCACTCCGCCCGGGAGGCGGTGAAGGTCCACACCACCCGGGTCCACGCCTTCCGATCCCCGGAGACGGGCCCCCTGGGGGTGGTCGATCCGGACGCGGTGGTCCTGGACCGGGCCCGTACCCCCCGGGGGTGCGGCACCCCCCGGTTCGACCTGACCGGGGTCACCGACCTCCCCCGGGTGGAGATCGTCCACACCCATCTGGGGGCGGATGGGGCGCTCCTACGGGCGGCGGTGGGGGCGGGGGCTCAGGGCATCGTCCTGGCGGGAGTGGGACGGGGGAACATCACCCCGGATCAGGCGGAGGCGGTCCGGGAGGCCCGGGAAGCCGGGGTGACGGTGGTGGTGGGGAGCCGGACGGGGGCGGGCCGG
>JBJHCB010000085.1:0-9112 GCA_050485805.1 Gemmatimonadota bacterium
GCATCCTGGAGCGGGTCCGGGCGGAGGTGGGGGGGGTGCGGGGACATCCGGCCATCCTGGCGTGGGCGGTGGGGAACGAGATCCCGGCGCCCATCGTGCGCTGGCACGGGGCCAACCGGGTGGAGGGCTTCCTGGAGCGGCTCTATCGGGAGGTGAAGGCGGCGGACCCCGGCGCCCTGGTCACCTACGTGAACTATCCCACCACCGAGTATCTCACCGAGCTCCCCTTCCTGGATTTCCTGAGCTTCAACGTCTACCTGGAGGAGGAGGAGGACTTCCGGGCATATCTGGCCCGCCTGCAGAACCTGGCCGGGGATCGGCCCCTCCTCATGGCGGAACTGGGGCTGGACGCCGGCACGCATGGCGAGGCGGCCCAGGCCCGGGCCCTGGAGTGGCAGATCCGGGCGGCCTTCGAGGGAGGGTGTGCCGGGGCCATGGTCTTCGCCTGGACCGACCAGTGGTACCGGGGCGGCGAGGAGATCCTGGACTGGAGCTTCGGGATCACCACCCGGGACCGTCGTCCGAAGCCCGCCCTCCACGCCGTGCGGCGGGCCTACCGAGAGGGCCCGTTCGCCCGGTCCGGCCCCCACCCCTTCATCTCCGTGGTGGTCTGTTCCTACAACGGGGCCCGGACCATCCGGGAGACTCTGGAGCACCTGTCGCGTCTCCGGTATCCCGCGTACGAGGTCATCGTGGTGGACGACGGGTCCACCGACGGTACGGACCGCATCGCCTCGGGATTCGACGTGCGGCTCATCCGTACGGCCAACCGTGGGCTGAGCCGTGCGCGGAACACCGGCCTGGCCGCGGCGGCCGGGGAGATCGTGGCCTACCTGGATGACGACGCCTTTCCCGATCCCGACTGGCTGACCTTCCTGGCGGCCACCTTCCGGGAGACGGACCACGTGGGGGTGGGTGGGCCGAACGTTCCCCCGGGGGACGAGGGATTGGTGGCCCGCTGCGTGGCCCGGGCGCCGGGCGGTCCCATCCATGTCCTCCTCTCGGACACCGAGGCCGAGCATCTGCCCGGCTGCAACATGGCGTTCCGGGCCGAGGCGCTCCGGGCCATCGAGGGATTCGACGGCCGGTTCCGGGCCGCCGGGGACGACGTGGACCTCTGTTGGCGACTCCAGGAACGCGGGTGGACCCTGGGCTTCAACCCGGCCGCCGTGGTCTGGCACCGCCGGAGGGATTCGGTGCGGGCCTATTGGCGCCAACAGCGGGGCTACGGGCGCGCCGAGGCCATGCTGGAGCGGAAGTGGCCCGAGAAGTACAACACGGTGGGACATGTCTCCTGGGCCGGACGGCTCTACGCGGGACCCGGATGGGGCCTCTTTCCCGGGACCCGGCGCAGGATCTACCAGGGGACGTGGGGTTCGGCCCCCTTCCAGCGGGCCGAGGAGGATGAACCTGGCTTCTTCTCCATCCTGGCGGCCATGCCCGAGGCCTGGGCCCTGGTGGCGCTCCTGGCCGCCGTGGGCACCCTGGGGGCGTTCTGGCCCCCCCTGGTCTGGGCCATCCCCGCGGCGGTTGCGCTGGCTGGAGGCCTCCTGGGCGTCACCCTCCGGAACGCCTGGAAGGCCTGCCGGGACGAGGCGGACAAGGAGGTGGGGGTGCGGGCCCGCAGCGTGGCCCTCACCGCCTGGCTGCACCTGATCCAGCCCTGGGCGCGCCTGTCGGGGCGCATCGCCGCAGGCCTTGCCCCGTGGCGAAGGTATGTGCCCGCCCGGGCGGAATGGCGATTGGAGCGGTCCATCTCCCTCTGGTCCGAGGTCTGGTGCGCTCCGGACTGGTGGCTGGGAACCCTGGAGAAGGGCCTCCGCTCCCAGGGTATCCTGGTGCGGCGAGGCGGGGATTATGACGGGTGGGACCTGGAGGCCCGGAGCGGTGCCCTTGGCCACGTCCGCATCCTCATGGCCATCGAGGAGCACGGGGGGGGGAAACAGCTCGGTCGCTTCCGCTTCCAGCCCCACTGGGGCCCCTTCGCCGTCCTGGGCGTGGGGTCA
This sequence comes from Gemmatimonadota bacterium, assembly GCA_050485805.1. GTDB lineage: Bacteria > Gemmatimonadota > Gemmatimonadetes > Longimicrobiales > Gaopeijiaceae > T3Sed10-66. Next base: position 2,007 of record JBJHCB010000085.1, read on the forward strand.
GGGGCCCTCTTGGGGGTGGGGGCGCTCCTCCAGGGAGCCTGGCCCGCGGCGTTGGTCCTGGGAGGGGTGGCGACCCTCCTCATGCTCCGCTCCCAGCAGGAGCACGCAGCGGCCATCGGGCGGGCCACCCGGGTCATCCGCCGGCTCCGGAGTCTCGCGGTCCAACGGGCCCCTGACCCATCTGAAGACGCGGGGGACGCCCTCCCCCTCCCTGTGAAGGTCCCCCCGGGGGACGCCCTCCCCCTCCCTGTGGAGGTGCCCCCGGGGGAGGGACGGGAGCGACGCCGACTCCCCGCGTCCACGGGAACTGACGCATGAACCGCGAGCAGCGGGAGTACGTGCGGCGGGCCTTCGGATACCTGGCCGGCTACTGGAGGTGGGTCCTGGTCTCCCTCGTCCTGGTGGTCCTGGGGACCGCCGTGGGGCTCCTGGCCCCGTGGCCCCTGAAGATCCTCGTGGACCACGTCCTCGAGGACCTTCCCCTTCCGGACGTCCTGGCGGGGGTCCTGGGGGGGCTGGATGAGGATCCGGTGCAGCTCCTTCTCCTGACGGTGGCGGCGGGGCTCCTCATCACCCTGGTCCACAATGCCGTGAACGTGGTCCAGAAGTACGTGAACACGGGGATCGAGCAGAACATGGTGCTCGACATCCGGAGCGACCTCTTCCAGCACACCCAGCGCCTCTCCCTCTCCTACCACGAGGGGCGGAAGACGGGCCGGGTCATCTTCGCCATCAACAACCAGGGGTCGGCGGCGGCGGGACTGGTCATGTCCTTCCTTCCCATCGGACAGAATCTGCTGACGCTGGTGGGCATGTTCTGGATCGTCTACACCATTGACGTCCAGCTCGCCCTCCTCTCCATGGTCGTGGTGCCCTTCCTGTACCAGGCCGTGGGGTACTATGCCCGGCGGATCGTCCCCGAGGTGCGCCGGGTCCGGAATCTGGAGATGGAGTCCATCTCCATCGTCCACGAGGCCATCACCATGCTCAAGGTGGTCCTGGCCTTCGGGCGGGAGGACCACGAGCACCGACGCTTCCACCGTCAGGGGAAGGAGGCGGTGGACGCCCGGGTGAAGGTGACCATCGGAGAGACCCTCTTCTCCATGGCGGTGAACATGAGCACCGCAGCGGGGACGGCCCTGGTCCTGGGGTTCGGCGCGTGGAGGGCCCTGAACGGGCATCTCACCGTGGGAGAGCTCCTGGTGGTGATGACCTACATCGCGTCGGTCTACAAGCCCCTCGAGGCCATCATCTACACCATCAGCTCCCTCCAGCAGAAGCTGGTGAGTCTGGAGACGGTCTTCGGGCTCATGGACCGGGAACCCGAGGTCCTGGACCGCCCCGGGGCCCGGTCCCTGGACCGGGTTCGGGGTGACGTGGCCTTCGAGGAGGTGGGCTTCACCTATGAGGGCCGGAATCGCACCCTGGACCGCGTTTCCTTTCGGGCGGGAGCCGGGGAGATGATCGGCATCGTGGGGCCCACCGGAGCGGGGAAGACCACCCTGGTGAGCCTCATCCCCCGGTTCTACGACCCCCTGGAGGGTCGGATCCTGCTGGACGGGGAGGACCTGAGGGATCTGCGGCTGGCTTCCCTGAGGGCGCAGGTGAGCCTGGTCCTGCAGGAGCCCGTCCTTTTCTCCGGGTCCATCGCCGAGAACATCCGGTACGGGGCCCTGGACGCGGAGCTCGATCAGGTCATGGAAGCCGCCCGGGCCGCCAACGCCCATGACTTCATCTCCCGGCTTCCCAAGGGATACGAGACCGTGCTGGGGGAGCGGGGGGCCAAGCTCTCCGTGGGTGAACGGCAGCGGATCTGCATCGCCCGGGCCTTTCTGAAGGACGCCCCCATCCTGATCCTGGACGAGCCCACCTCCGCCGTGGACTCCCGCACCGAGGCCACCATCATGGAGGCCCTCTCCCGCCTCATGGAGGGGCGCACCACCTTCCTCATCGCCCACCGGTTGTCCACGGTCCGCCATGCGGACCGGATCCTGGTCCTGGATGGAGGGCGCCTGGTGGAGAGCGGCTCCCACGAGGAGCTCCTGGCCATGGGGGGCCTCTACCACCAACTCCACGCCGCCCAGAACGGGGCCAGAACGCGGGAGCCTGCCCTGGCGGGCGCCGTGGGATCCCATCGGGATGGAGGTGGGGCATGAACCTGTCTCCCCGGAAGCGGATCGTGCTGCTGGGCATCCTGACCCGCCATCCGGTGGGAGGGGTGATCTGGCAGACCCTCCACTATCTGGAGGGATTCCGGCGCCTCGGGTACGACGTGTACTACGTGGAGGCCGGCGCTCACCAGCCCTCCGCCCTCCTGGTTCCGCCGGGGGAGGCCGACGGCGACCGGACCCGATGGGCCACCGCCTTCCTGGCCCGGACCCTGGGCCGCATCGGGATGGGGGACCGGTGGGCCTTCCACGCCCTCCACGGGGATGGGCGCTGCCACGGGATGTCCGAGGGGGCGCTCCGGCGACTCTACCGGGGGGCGGACCTCATCGTGAACCTCCACGGCGCCACCCTCCCCCGTCCCGAGCACGTGGAGACGGGGCGGCTGATGTACCTGGAGACGGACCCGGTCTGGATCCAGATCGAGCTCCACCGGGGGCTTCGGGAGACGGCGGACTTCCTGGCGCTCCACGACACCTTCTTCACCTTCGGGGAGAACTACGGGAGGGCTCCCTGCACCCTACCGGTGGATCCCCGATTCCCCTTCCACGCCACCCGTCAGCCGGTGGTGCTGGACTTCTGGGACGCCAACGGCCGCACCCCCGGCCCCGCCTTCACCACGGTGGGGAACTGGAAGCAGAAGTGGCGGGACGTGGAGTACCAGGGCCAGGTCTACCGGTGGAGCAAGCACCACGAGTTCCTGAAGCTCCTGGACCTTCCGGCCCGCACCGGGGCCCGCTTCGAGTTGGCCCTGAGCCCCCGTGGGTGCGGCGAGGGGGACCGCCGCCGTCTCCGGGAGGCGGGGTGGGAGGTCCGGGATGCCCTCTCCTTCTCCACGGACGCCGAAGCCTATCGGGCGTACATCCAGGCCTCCCGGGGGGAGTTCACCGTGGCGAAGGAGCAGAACGTCCAGTTCCGCACCGGGTGGTTCAGCGACCGGAGCGCCACCTACCTGGCGGCGGGCCGCCCGGTCCTGACCCAGGACACGGCCTTCGGCACGGTGCTCCCCACGGGTGAGGGACTCCTTCCCTTCCGAACGGCCGAGGACGTGGTGGCGGGGGTGGACGCCATCCGCTCGGACTACCGCCGCCATTCCCGGGCCGCCCGGGAGATCGCCCGGGAATTCTTCAGTCACGACGTGGTCCTGCCCCGCCTCCTGGAAGAGGCGGGCGTCTGATGCGGACCGAGGAGGACCCCATGATCCGCTTGTGGAACGGCCCCCGGAGGGGCCTCGACACCGACGCCAGCGTCCTGGCCCTCATCCCCCACTTCGGGTGTGAAGAGTGGCTCCCGGACTGCCTGGATGCCCTCGCCTCCCAGACCCGGCCCCTGGACGGGATCGTGGTCATCGACGACGCCTCGCCGGAGGCGCCGGTGGAGATCGTCCGCCGCTTTCCCGGAGTGACCCTGCTCCAGGCCGGCGCCAACGTGGGCCCCTACCGGCTCATCCAGTCTGTCATGGAGCAGACGGGCTATGACGCCTACCTCTTCAATGATGCCGACGACTGGTCCCGGCCCCGGCGGTTGGAGCGCCTCCTGGCCGAGTCGGAGGCGGAGGGAGCCGACCTCGTGGGGAGCTGGGAAGTGCGCGTCTTCCTCCAGGAGGGAGACGTGGTGCCGGTGGAATACCCGGTGGACGTGAACGAGGCGCTACGGAGCGACCCCACGGCCTTCCCCCTCCTCCACCCCACCAGCCTGGTGTCCCGGGAGCTGGTGCTTCGCCTGGGGGGGTTCGCCTCGGGAATGCGCTTCTCGGGAGATGCGGAGTTCCTTCGCCGGGCTGCCCACGTGGCCCGGGTGGTGAACGTCCCCGAGTACCTCTATCTCCGGCGGAAACGGGAGGGCGCCCTCACCACCTCTCCCCGGACCGGCCTCCGGTCCGAGGCCCGGAGGGAGGTGCAGCGCGAGCTCTGGGACCGAGCCCGGAGGAACGCGGCCCGCATCGCCCTGGGAGAGCCCCCGGACCTCCGGCCCATGGCCGTCTCCGGCCCGGTTCCCCTCCGTCACCTGGCGGGCCCCCCCCTGGCCCTGCCGGACCACCCCGGGAGGTCCCATGTCGGCGGTGCCTGACCCTCAGCCCGTGTTCGTGGTGGGGGCTCCCCGGTCCGGGTCACGTCTCCTGGCCTGGGGCCTGGCCGAGCATCCCCGCTTCGACCTCCTTCCCCGGGAAGGATGGGTGGGTTCCATGGCGGCCGCCCTGGGTCCCGTGGCCCGGGAGGCCACGGGGACGCCGCCATCCGCGGCCCGCGACGGCTCCCGGAGCGAGGCTGCCGAGGGATTCCTGGGTCCGCTGCGAAGAGCGGCGGCGGAGCTCCTGGGTGGGGATGACGGGGTCCGATGGGTGGACGGGGCCCCGGCCAACGCCTTCCACATGTGGGGGCTCTCCCGTCTCCTGCCAGGGGCCCGGTTCATCCACGTCCTCCGGGAGGTGGAGGAGGTGGTGCATCATCTCACCTCCTCTCCCACGCCGGATGCGTCCTACTACACCCGGGAGACGGCGGCGGAGGCCTGGCTCCGGCACGTGGAGGCCGCCCTCAAGGCGGAGGTGGCCCTGGGGTGCCAGGTGGTGCACCGGGTTCTCCACCGGGATCTGGTCCGGGATTCCCGAGGGACGGTCTCGGAGTGCCTGGAGTTCCTGGGTGAGGTATGGTGCGAGGCCTGTTTGCGCCCCCTGCGGGGGATCCGGGCGGCGGAAGCCTCCGGGGCCCGGCCTCCCGCTGCCGGGGGGGATCCGGCCCCCTCCCGCCTCCGGACCGATGCCCGCGCCCTGAGCGCCGGGCTGCTGGGATCCGAAGGGGACCTCGCCCTCTCGCCGGACGAGGCCCGGCGCCGCCTGGACGGGGAGTTCCTGCTGGGTCCCCCGGGAGCGGGCGGGGGGGGCGCACGATCCCCGGTGGACCGGATCCACGCCTTGGTGCGCCTCGGGGTGCCGGAGGGCTCCACGGTGCTGGTGGTGAGCCGGGGCGACGAGGACCTGGTCCGGATTCCCGGACGGAGGGGCTGGCATTTCCCGCAGTCCGAGGGGGGCGTCTACGCCGGGCATCATCCCGGGGATTCCGCTGAGGCCGTGGCCCATCTGGAAATGCTCCGGTCCCGGGGAGCCGACTACCTGGTGATTCCGTGTACGGCCTACTGGTGGCTGGAGCACTACGAGGGCCTGCGAGCCCACCTGGACACCCGGGCCCGCCTGGTGGCCTTCCACGAGGACGTCTGTCTCCTCTTCGCCCTGTCGCCGTCGGAACCGGAGGAGGAGGACACGGCCGTCCGCTCCGATGAACACCCGGGGGCTGCCGGTTCCATGGACACGCCCGCCTGTCCCATCCACGAGGAGGTCCCATGAAGGATGCACCTGAGCTCATCGTCAACGCCGACGAGTTCGGCCGGAGCCCGGGGATCAATCGCGGGATCATCGAGGCCCACCAGGCGGGCGTGGTGACCAGCGCCAGCGCCATGGTCCGGCGGCCGGCGGCCGAGGGGGCGGCGGAGGCGGCCCGTGCCCATCCCGGACTGGGGGTGGGTCTCCACGTGGACCTGGGGGAATGGGCCCTCCAGGATGGGACGTGGGTGCAGGTGGAGCGGGTGGTGGATCCGTCGGATCCCCCCGCGGTGGAGGCGGAGGTGCACCGGCAGCTGGAGCGCTTCCGCATCCTCTTCGGAAGTGATCCCACCCACCTGGACTCGCACCAGAACGTCCACCGGAGCGGGCCGGCCATGGCCGTTCTCGGCGAGTTGGCGCATCGCCTACGGGTTCCCCTTCGACACTTCACCCCCGGCGTCCGGGTGATCTCCGGATTCCACGGGCAGACCTCCCGGGGGCACCCGTTCCCCGATGGGATCTCGGTCCGGCATCTCCGCCGGATCCTCCTGACCCTCTCCGGGGGGATCAGCGAGCTGGTCTGCCACCCGGGGCGGTCGGGCGACGCCGGCGGGAGCTATCGGGAAGAGCGCCTCCGGGAACTCGAGACCCTCCTCGATCCCGGGGTACGCCAACTCTTCGCTTCGGGGCCGATCCGACTCAGGTCCTTCCGGGGGGTGCCGGCGGTCCCGGCAGGGAACGGGGGGATCCGCCAGACGGAGGCCGCCCTTCGGGCCCAGGGGCAGGCGGCCTTCCGGAAGGGCGATTTCCGCACGGCGCGGTCCTGGTTCGAGAAGGCGGTGGTGGTGGGAGGGGACCGGCCCTGGCCCTGGCTCTGGCTGGCCCGGGCCCAGCTTCGTGGGGGGGATCCCCAGGGATCCCGCGCCTCCATCCAGCAGGCCCTCTCCCTGGAGCCCGGTTGGCCCGAGGGACTCCTCCATGTCGCGGACCTCCACCTGGCGGTGGGGCGATGGGAGGAGGCCGCGGAGCTGCTCCATGCCCTTGCGTCGCGGAACGGCACCGGTGCTGCCGATCTCCCTGCCGGGATCGCCCGGCGGCTCCGGAACCTGGAGGATCCGGGAGAGGCCCTCCGGGTGGCCGAGGCCCTCTGTGAGGGACATCCCGGGAACGGACATGCCCGAGGCGCACGGGCCGTGGCGCTCTGGCGCCTGGGGGCCCGGGAGGAGGCCCGGCGTTGGGTGGCTCCGCGGAACGGGAGCGGCGACCTGGAGGAGCTTCGAGGCGCCCTGGAGTTCCACCTGGAGGTGGGGGAGGCGGACGCGGCATGGAGGCTCCTCCGTTCCTCTCCCCGGGGGAAGGTGGAGTCGGGGCTCGTCGCCCGGGTGGCCCACGGCCTCCGACGCACCGGAGAGCTCACCCGGGCCTGGGAGGCCTTCGAGGTCGCCCTGGCTGCGGGTGGGCGGGGAGGATCCGTGCGACGCTGGCGGGACGTGGTGGTGGGGGAGGTCCAGGTGCTGTCCGGGGCGTGGCGCCCCTCTCTGCCACGGGTCCCCCACTATCGGGCCGTGCCCGGTCGGGTCCTGCACGTGGTGGGGAGGTCGCTCCCCCATGTCCAGACCGGGTA
>JBJHCB010000086.1:0-9103 GCA_050485805.1 Gemmatimonadota bacterium
CCCTGAACCACCGGGGATCCAGGGAGGGGGGCGGGGCCAGGTTCAGGACGTGGGGGTTCCTTCCCCTCTCCAGGTGGGGGAGGAGCGCCTGGGTGCAGAGGAAGGTGCCCCGGACGTTCACGTCGAACATGAGGTCGAAGCGCTTCATGGGGGTGTCCGCCGTTCCCGCCAGGAAGATGGCGCTGGCGTTGTTCACCAGGATGTCCACCCCCCCGAAGACCTCCACCGCTCGGTCCACGGCGCTCCGCACCTGCCCCTCGTCCCGGATGTCCACCTGCACCGCCAGCCCCCGTCCTCCCACGGCCTCCATCTCCTCTACCGCCGTGTGGATGGTGCCGGGGAGACGGGGATGGGGCCGGTCCGTCTTCGCTGCCACCACCACGTTCGCCCCGTCGGCGGCGGCCCGGAGCCCGATGGCCTTCCCGATCCCCCGGCTGGCCCCGGTGATGAAGAGGGTCCGGCCCTTCAGGGAAGGCGCATCCATGTTTCCCTGATGGGGCGCCGCACCGGGGCCTCCCGTGGGCCCCCGCTCCTCCGTCGAGCCCATGATCCCTCCTTTGAGTGGCGGTTCCGGCAGGGCGGGCCGGATGCCGGGCGCCCTTCGAGGGAGTGTAGGGTCCTCCCCGGGTGCGGGGGAAGATGGGCCCGGCCCGGTGCAGGTGGGGAGGCCGGCGAGGCCGCCCCTCTGAGCCGGGGAGCGACGGGGGGGTGAGGGTCCCCCATCCTGTTTCGCTGCAACATCTTGACCACGGGGCGTCGGCACCCTAGGATGGGCTACGCTCCCCGTCTCTTCCGGGACCGTCCCCGGACGATCCCGCTGCGGGAGCCCTGTTCCATCTGTCGCTTCGTCACGGGGGGGGAGGACCGTGGAGCGGCCCGGAGGGAGGAGGTGCCCTCCTTCCTCCGCCCTTCGATGCGGTCCATCCCGCCCCCGGAATCCCGGAGGAGGAGAGGATGGCGTCTACCCGTGGAAGGTTTGCAGGCTGGGGGATCCTGGCATGTGCGGCTCTGGTCGTTGTCACCGGTGAGGCGGAGGCGGATCCCACAGGATCACTCCCCACGGCGGAGGACCCGGCCATCACCGCCCCCATCAGCGTGGGCTTCGATCATGTATGCGCCCTGGCGGCCTCGGGCGTGGTCCACTGTTGGGGCGGAAACGGCTCGGGACAGCTGGGGGATGGGGCGGATACCCTCCGCGTGGTCCCCGCCCCGGTGGCGGGGGAGGTGGCCCTGACCTCCATTTCCTCCGGCCTGCGTCGCGCCTGCGGCGTGATGGATGGCGACATCTTCTGCTGGGGCTCCAACCGTCTCGGGGGACTGGGAGACGGGGGAGAGGGGGATCGCCGGGAGCCCACCCGGGTGGTGGGGGGGCTGGATTTCGCCTCGGTCTCGGTGGGGAACCGGCACAGCTGTGGCGTCACCTCCCGGGGGGAGGCCCACTGCTGGGGGGTGAGCTCCTTCGGCCAGATCGGCGACGGGGAGCGGGAGAACCGGGAGCGCCCCACCCGGGTTTCCGGCTCCCTTTCCTTCGCCTCGGTGTCGGCGGGGCTGGAGCATACCTGTGGACTCACTACCGATGGAGAGGCCTGGTGTTGGGGGGCCAATTACATGGGGCAGCTCGGCGACGGGGATCGCACCGACGGTCGTCCCGAACCCACGCGGGTGTCCGGCGACCACCGCTTCACCTCGGTGGTGGCCGGATACAACGTGAGCTGCGGCCTCACCGGGGAGGGGGAGGCCTGGTGCTGGGGGGTGAACCACACCGGAGCGGTGGGGGACGGCACGGACGAGCTCCGGGACACCCCGGTACAGGTGAGCGGGGACGTCCGTTTCCGCTCCCTCTCCATCGGACAGCTCCACGTCTGTGGGGTGGACACCGAGGGGGCCGCCTGGTGCTGGGGGTTCAACAACCGGGGCCAGGTGGGCGACGGCTCCCGCCAGAGCCGTTCCGCGCCGGTGAGGGTAGGGGGGGGCCTGACCTTCGACCACGTCTCGGCGGGGGCCCTCCACACCTGCGGGGTGACCACCGACGGAGCCGTCCACTGCTGGGGCCGGGATCTGTCTGCCGGTCTGGGCGCAGGGACGGACGGGGACGCCCTCGAGCCCGTGCGGGTGGAGACGGAAGTGACCTTCCGCACCCGGTAGGGGTGCGAACCCCTGGCGCGGGGGAGGGGCAGGCGGGATCTTCCTCTCCTCCCTCCCCCGTCGCCGGAGCCCACTGGTGAGCCAGGTCCCCGCCCAGGTCGTCTGCATGAAGTGGGGCACGAAGTTCGGCCCCGAGTACGTGAACCGCCTCCATGCCATGGTGAGGCGTCACCTCCGTCGCCCCCTCCGTTTCGTCTGCCTGACGGAGCACGCCGACGGACTCCACCCCGACGTCGAGACCCTCCCCCTCCCGGAGATGGGGTGGACGGAGGGGATCCGGGAGCACGGCTGGTGGAAGGTGGGCCTCTTTTCGGAGACCCTGGGGGATCTGGAGGGGGACGCCCTCTTCCTGGATCTGGACGTCCTGGTGGTGGGATCGTTGGACCCCCTCTTCGACCATCGCGGGGAGGTCTTGGTGCCCCGGGACTATCGCCGCATACGGGTCCGGGGGGACGGCTTCGTGGGGAACACCTCGGTCCTCCGCTTTCCCGTGGGACGCCACCCGGGGGTCATGGAGGAGTTCCGCCGGGACTTCCCCGCCATCCGGAAGCGGCTCCGGAACGAACAGGAGTTCGTCTCCCACTACTTCCACCACCGGGGGCTGCTCCGCCACTGGCCCACCCCCTGGTGTCCCAGCTTCAAGCGGCACTGCGTGGCACCCTGGCCCCTTTCCCACATCCGGACCCCCCGACTTCCCTCCGGGGCCCGGGTGGTGGTCTTCCATGGCCGACCGAATCCCGGCGAGGCCCTGGTCGGGGAGGGGGGGAGGTGGTATCGCCCCATCCGCCCCACCCCCTGGGTGGAGGAGCACTGGCACGAGGGGGAATCGGTGGGGATCCCCCTCCCGGACACCCCGGCGGGAGGGGCCTGACGGATGGCGCGATCCATCGTGGGGATCGCCCTCCTCCGCAACGAGGAGCACTTCACCACGTGGGCGCTGGCCAACGCCGCCGCCTTCTGCGACGAGCTCCTGGTGGTGGACAACGGGTCCACCGACGCCACCCTCCAGCGGGTGGAGGCGCTACGGTCCCGCTTCCCCGGCCTGTCGCTCCATCGCACCGAGGACCCCAACACCAGCCATCGCTACATCCAGGACTACGCGGGACAGGACGTCTGGGTCTTCGGGGTCGACGGCGACGAGGTCTACGATCCCGGGGGGCTGGAACGCCTCCGCTCCCGCATCCTGGAGGGGGAGTTCGACGGATGGTGGCGGCTGGCGGGCCACATGCTCCACGCCACCCGGGTCGACGTGGAGGAGGGTCGGGCCGAGGGGTACCCCACCCCCCCGGCGGCCAGCGTCACCAAGCTCTACAACTTCGGAGCCCTGGTCTCCTGGAGGGAGCCGAACCGGGAGCGCCTCCACGGACACCACATGGTCTTCCGGAAGGGGTGGTCCCGGGACCGGGTGCTGGAGCTGCATCGCCGGGAGGCCTGGGAAGCGTGCGACCTCCGCGCCCTGCACCTTTGTTTCTTTCCCCGGTCCCCCGCCGACGCCACAAAGCCCATCCACCGCCCCAACCCGGCGGAGCTCCGGGTGGGTCCCCTGGGGCGGGCCCACAACCGGATCAAGAACTTCCTGCGGAACCCCCTCTCCCGGGACGCCAGCTACAAGGTCCGTCGGTACCGGCGGGGGAGCCCGGTCTCCCGGGAGGTCCGGGCGTTCGGCCGCCCCGGCGACTGGGGGACCCTGGACCCCCGGGCGGGGGAGATCGAGGGGATCCTCCGTGGCTCCTGAGGAAGCAGGGCGTGTCCCCTGAGGTCACCGGCGCGGGGGAGGCCCCGGGGTGAGGGCGCTCCGGGCCGGCCTCCGGGCCCGCCTGCTCCGCTTCCGGCGGGAGCTCCTGGTGGTGGCGTGGGCGGTGAGGGACCCACGGACTCCCTGGCGCCTGCGCCTGGCGGGAGTGGGCCTCCTCCTCTACCTGGCCAGCCCGCTGGACCTGGTTCCCCTCTTCGTTCCCGTGGTGGGGGTATTGGATGACCTCCTCCTCGTGCCCTGGGGTCTGGGAAGGGTGGTGGCCCGCCTTCCTGCCCCGGTGAGGGAGGAGGCCGAGGCCGGGGCGGATCGCTTCATCCGCCGGTGGGTGGCCCGACCCCTGGTCTTCCTGGGCGTCCTCCTCCTGGTCCTGGCCCTCCTCTGGGCCCTCCTCCTCTGGCTCGCGTGGCGGGTGGTCTCCTGAGGGACCTCCCCCTCCGGCGCCTGGTCGCCATGGCCCCCATGGTCCCGATCGTCCCCCGCCCTCCTCCCCGTCTCAGCGGCCGGGGGCCCGGATGGGACGCGGGCGCCGCAGGACCACCAGGTGGGAGCCGTCCTCCTGGTGGCGGCGGAAGCCAAGCAGGTGGAGGAGCTGGAGGGCGTACCAGCGCGCCACCCGGCGGTTCACCAGGAGGACGTCGGCCCGGACCGGGTCCCGGCGGATTCCGGGGAGCCAGTGGACGAAGCGGTCCACCCGGGCCCGGCGGAGGATCCGGGAGAGGTTGAGCCAGAAGGGGTGGAACTCCCGCACCAGGAAGAAGCCATCCTCCCCCTGCGGCTGGTAGAGGGGCATGAGGACACGGCCGCCGGCGGGGGATCGGACCGGCCCGTGACGATCCCGGGCCAGGGCCTCTCCGCGACGGACCCGTTGGAAGTTGACCCACCCGGGGTCCATGACGAAGAGGGAGTCCTGATCGACGGCATGCCGGTACCGGATCTCCAGGGAGCGGGGATACCGGCTCCCGTCCCGCACCAATCGCTTCCGGGCCGGGGCCAGCTCGGGGAGGGCCGCCTCCGGACAGACGCCCAGGCCCGCCAGCAGCATCCAGATGGCGGCTTCCGCGCGCTGGACGGCCTCCGGCTCCACGTGCTGTCCGCTCTCGAAGACCGCCGCCACCACCCCCCTCCTCCCCAGGTAGTCCTGCAGGGTCCCCTCCACCATCTCCTCCAGCCCCAGGACCAGGGGCACGGGGAGGGTCAGCGCCATGGCCCGGTTCTCCAGGGTATCTCCCACGGTGGTGAAGATCCCGCCCGCCCCGGAGGTGGTATGGAGATCCAGGATCCAGACCGGCCCGGCGCTCACGTCCAGGATGGCGTCCAGCGCCTCCAGGAGCTCCCTCTGTTCCTGGTCCTCCCAGGACGACGGGTTCTCGGCCTCTCCTCCCTCTCCGGGGAGACGTCGGAGGGACGCCACCCTCGCCGGCGTCCACCCCCGGTTCAGGTCCCGATCCAGGAAGCGGACCCGCTCCCTCAGGGCCCGCCGGTTTCCCGAGAGGAAGACCACCCGCCCCCGGAGGATCTCCTCCCGGCCCCGGAGCGCGGAGCTCACGCGCATCGACGCCTCCACGCCGGCGGGCTCGTTTCCGTGGACCCCGGAGACCACCACCAGGGTGGGTGCCATGAGCTCCCCCGCCGGGTCACCCAGATCCCCCAGGACCCGGGGGACGTCGAGACCGGCCGGTCCGGGCGGGGCCCTCACCGGGAGGCGTCCTCCTCCTCCCGGAGCCGGTCCTCCAGCAGGCGGTAGGCCACGGGCAGGATGTCCCGCTCCGTCACGATCCCCACCAGGCGCTCGTCCTTCACCACCGGGAGGCAGGAGACCCGGTGCTCCCGCATGAGGCGGATGGCCTCCAGGGTGGTGGCTTCCGGGGCGACGGAGATGGGATTCTCCTCCATGATGAGGCGGGCAGGCCGCCCCTCGGAGAGGCTGTCCACCCCCACTTCCGTGAGGAGACGGAGGATGGACCGGAAGGTGAGAAGACCCACGAGGCGGTGTTCGTCATCCTCCACCGGGAGCTGGCGGATCTGGTTCCGGTCCAGGAGAAAGGCGGCGAGCCCCACCGGCTCGTCGGCCCGGACCGTGACGAGCCGCGTGGTCATGTACTGCTCCACCCGGAGGTAGTGGTCCCGCCATCCCCCCGCGTCCTCGAGCCCGGCCAGGGGCCATTCGTGGACCGGCGTCCCCGCCTGCTGGTGACGGATGAGGGCGTGGGTCACGGCCGCCATGCGCTCGGTCCGCACGCCCTGGTCCTTCATTCCCGCCAGGGACCGCACCATCCAGGTGGCGCCGTTCTGCCCCGACGCCACCCGGTCCCGGATCGTCCCCAGGTACCGCTCCACCAGCGCCCCATCCACCCCCGCCTCCTCCAGCCCCTCCCGGGCCAGGGGAAGGAGGGTGTCCTGCACGAGGCGGGGCGCCGCCACCGGCTCCCCGTCCCACATGAGGGCCGCGTTCAGTCCCTGGCGTGCGGCGGCCAGGAAGTTGCCCCGGGCGTCGTCGAAGTCCATCCGCTCCCGGATGTCCCCGAAGGTCCCCACTACTCCAAGGGTGGCGCCGATCCAGAAGGCGGCGTTGGCCATCTCGTCCAGCGGACCGGGGCCGGAGGGGAGGGCCCGGCACTCGATCCGGAGGTGGGGGCGGTCGTCGGTGATCCCGTAGCAGGGTCGGTTCCAGCGATACACGGTGGAGTTGTAGAGCTGAAGCGCCCGGAGCCGGGGGAGCTCCCCCTGGTCCAGGACGTCCACTGCGTCCTCCTCCATGTCCGTGGCCAGGAGGACGGGGAAGCGGGCCAGGTCCTCCTGGAACAGTTCCATGACGGAGTCCTCCACCCACTGGTCCCCGAAGCGGACCCGGGGCGGGACCTCCCGGAGGTGGGCGGAGGTGCCCCGGGTGTCCAGGGACTGCTGGAAGAGGGCGATGCGGGTTTCGGCCCAGAGCCGCTTCCCGAAGAAGAGGGGGGAGTTGGCGCCGGCGGCCACCACGGGAGCCAGGACGGCCTGGGCAGCGTTGTAGACGGCGGCGAACTCCGGCCCCGAGACCTGGAGATGGGCCTGGAAGGAGGTGTTGCAGGCCTCGAGCATCACCGACTCGTGTTCCACCATGAGTTCGTCGATCCCCTCGATCCGCAGCCGATACGAGGGCCCCTGCCGGCGGCGGCAGAGCGCCTCGTTCAGCGCCCGGTACCGCTGCCTCGGGGTGAGGCTCTCCAGGCTCAGGTCGGACTTCACCAGGGTGGGGAGTATGCCCACCATGGCGAGTTCCCCACCCTCGGCCCGGGCTGCCGCCCGGGCCTCCGCCAGGGCGGCCATGAGTTCCTCCTCCATCCGGGCCAGCCCGTCCCCGGCCAGGAACCGGGGCGACAGGTTTGCCTCCAGGTTGAACTGGGCCAGCTCCGTGGTGAAGTCCCCGCCCTGGAGCCGCTCGAGGACGGGGAGGGCGAGGAGGGCGGGGCGGGCCCCCCGGGTCACCAGGAAGAGCTCCTGCTCCGCGCCCACCCGTCGGGCTCCCGATTCGATCTGTCCCTCCGCCAGCATCCGCTCCAGGGCCGCCAGGTCCCGCAGGATGAACCGCGTGAACTGGCGGATCGTCTCGGGATCCTCGGTGAGCACCACGTCCGCGCCCATAGCCGTCTACTCCTGTTGGCCCACCCGGGTGGTCCCCGCATTCCGGAAGAGGAGCCACCCCTCCGGGTCCACCCGGAGATCCACCGGGGCACGGGGAAGGGTGACGGTGCCGGACCAGTCCCGGCCGTCCACCCAGAAGCTGGTCCGGTGCACCCCCCCGTCCAGGACGAACTCGAACTCCACGGGCATCCGGAAGGTGGGCCAGTCCGGACGCTGCTCCTGCCGAAGGGTCACCCGCGCCTGCCGCGTGGCCGGATTCCAGCTCCACTGGGTGCGCATTTCGGGGTATCCGGGGCGAAGGAGCCACTGCTGGAAGAACCACTCCAGGGAATCGCCGTGGACCTCCTCCATGACCTGGCGGAAGTCCCCGGTCACCACGGTTCCTCCGGAATGCCTGCGGTAGTATTCCCGGATCCCCCGGAAGAAGGTCCGCTCCCCCATGACGTTCCGGAGCATGTGGAGGACCAGGGCCCCCTTCTGGTAGGAGTTGGCGTTCAGGAGGTCCAGGAGGTTCGTTGCCTCCTGGTCCACCACGGGGCGGTCGGTCACCTCAGAGGCCAGGTAGCGTTCCCGGGCCGCGGCCAGGCGCTCCCGAAGGGCAAAATCCCCTTCGGTGCGCTCCCAGAAGAGGGGTCCGAAATAGGAGGCGAATCCCTCCGAGAGCCAGAGATGGGGCCAGTCGGCGGGGGTGATGGAGTTCCCGAACCACTGGTGGGCGATCTCGTGGGCCACCGTCCCCTCGATGTCCCGCCCCTGGGCGATGGCCTGTTCCGAGTAGAAGATGGCCGAGGCGTTCTCCATCCCCCCGAACCGGGTGGAGGACTGGACGTTGGCCAGCTTCTCGTAGGGGTAGGGGCCCACCAGTTCCACGTACAGGTCCACCATCTCCGCGGAGCGCCGGAAGACGTGGCGGGCATGGGCGGTGTCGGCCGGGAAGGCCCAGGCGGTGATCTCGATGCACCCGTCGGGCCGGGGGGAGGCCGGGGCCTGCCCGCAGGCGGCGAGCCCCTGTTCCATGACCTCCATCTCCGCCACGCCCACCACCATGAGATAGGTGGGGATGGGGACCATGTTCACCCACCGCCAGCTCCAGAGCCCCTCCAGACCCCCGGTGCGGTCGGGGTCCGCGGGAACCGGGTTCCCCTCCTGGAGGCCGTTGGCCACCACCCGCCGGCCCTGGGGGGCGTGGACGGTGAAGGAGACCGTGGCCTTGTCCGAGGGATGGTCCACCGAGGGGAACCAGAAGCGGGCCCGGTTGGGCCAGTTGTCCCCGAACGCACTGGGGGCCCCATGGACGTTGTCCCGGAGGATGAGCCCATCGGAGGGCGTCCCCCGGGCCATGATCTCCACCTGGATGGTGTCGAAGATCCCGGGTCGTCCGGGGTGATCCACCCGGATGATGCCGTCCTCGAAGGTGAAGGGGACGGGCACCCCCAGGGCCGTCACCGCTTCCACGGCCAGACCGGTGAAGTCCAGGGTGAGGGCGTGGGCGCCCCGCTGCTCGGGGCGGATGTAGCGGATCACCGTCCGGCTGGAGATCCGGTCGTTCTCCTTCGGGATCACGAGCTCCACCTCGTAGTG
>JBJHCB010000087.1:0-9084 GCA_050485805.1 Gemmatimonadota bacterium
CGATGGGATAGATGGCCCGGGCGCCCGACGCCAGGGCCTCCACCATGGTGGAGGTGGCCCGGATCACGTCGATGACCACCGCCGTGGCCTCCGAGGCGGCCGAGGGGTCCACCTCCGCCGGGGAGAAGAAGGTCTGGACCTTCATGCCTCGCCTTCCAGGTTCAGGCGTTCGTGGCGGGTCGATCCGCCATGAAGCGCTCCACGAAGTGGGTGTCCACCTCGCCTCGCTGGAACGCAGGATCCTGGACGATCTCGGCCAGGAAGGGGAGGGTGGTGTGGACCCCCTCGATGACGAAGGCGTTCAGGGCGTAGCGCGCCCGGACCAGGGCCTCCTCCCGCGTCTTCCCGCTCACGATGAGCTTCCCCAGGAGCGAGTCGTAGTGGGGAGGGATCCGATACCCGGCGTAGACGTGGGTGTCCAGGCGCACCCCGGGTCCTCCCGGGGGATGGAAGGTGGTGATCACCCCCGGCGAGGGGCGGAAGGCGTGGTCCGGGTCCTCGGCGTTGATCCGGAACTCGATGGCGTGCCCCCGGAGCACCACGTCCTCGTCGGGGAAGCTCAGGGGCTCCCCTGCGGCCACCCGGATCTGCTCCTTCACCAGGTCGAACCCGGTGGTGACCTCGGTGACGGGGTGTTCCACCTGGATCCGGGTGTTCATCTCGATGAAGTAGAAGGACCCGTCGGTATCCAGGAGGAACTCCACCGTCCCGGCCCCCACGTAGTCGATGGACGCCGCGGCGGCCACCGCCGCATCCCCCATCTCCCGACGGAGCTCCGGGGTGAGGGCCGGAGAAGGGGCCTCCTCCACGAGCTTCTGGTGACGCCGCTGGATGGAGCAGTCCCGCTCCCCCAGGTGGATCACGCGGCCCTGGGTGTCGCCGAAGACCTGGAACTCCACATGTCGCGGGCGGAGGATGCACTTCTCGAGATAGACCGAGGAGTCCCCGAAGGCCGCCTGGGCCTCGTTCCGGGCGGCCTCCATGAGCCGGGGGAAGGTGTCCCGGTCCATGGCCACCCGCATCCCCTTCCCCCCGCCCCCGGCGGAGGCCTTGATCATGACGGGGAACCCGATCTCCTCCGCGACCTCCCGGGCTTGCTGGGGATCGGTGATGAGCCCGTCGGAACCGGGCACCGTGGGAACCCCGGCCCGCTTCATGGTCTCCCGGGCCGTGGCCTTGTCCCCCATGGCCCGGATCTGCTCCGGAGTGGGACCGATGAAGGTGACCCCGGAGCGCTGGCAGATCTCCGAGAACTCGGCGTTCTCCGCCAGGAAGCCGTAGCCGGGGTGGATGGCCTCCGCCCCGGTGATCTCGGCGGCGGCCATGATCCGGGGGATGTTCAGGTAGGACTGGGCCGAGGCCGGAGGTCCGATGCACACCTCCTCGTCGGCGAACCGGACGTGGAGGGACTCCCGGTCGGCCTGGGAGTAGACCGCCACGGTCCGGACCCCCAGCTCCTGGCAGGCCCGGATGATCCGGAGCGCGATCTCCCCACGGTTGGCGATGAGTACCTTCTTGAACACCCTTCTCGTCCTGTCAGGAGGGTCGGGAGGAGGACGCCAGGTCCCCATGCGGGCCCCACCCGGCCGGCCCGCTCCCCGGAGGCGGCGGGGTACCCGGGAAAGGAGATCGCCCCGGGCTCCGCCGGGGCGCGGGCGCCCTCAGTTGGGCTCGACCCGGAAGAGGACCTGCCCGTATTCCACGGGCTCGCCGTTCTCCACCAGGACCTCCCGGACCGTCCCCTCCACCTCGGCCTCCAGCTCGTTCATGAGCTTCATGGCCTCGATGATGCAAAGGGTCTGCCCCCGGGAGATGCCCTTCCCCACCTCGGTGAACGGGTCCGACCCCGGAGACGGGGCCCGGTAGAAGGTACCCACCATGGGAGAGGTCACCTCGATCCAGTCCTCGCCCACCGCCGGAGCGGGGGGAGACGCGGCCACCTCCGGGTGCGGGTTGGCCGACGAGGGGGCCGGCGCAGGGGCGGCGGCGGGCTGGGACGCCGGTGCCGGAGGCGAGCCCATCACCGCCGCCACGGGCGGCGACTTCGCCAGTCGGATCCGGGTCCCCCCCCGCTCGATCTCGATGGAGTCCAGGGAACTCTCGTCCAAGGATCGGATCAGCTTCTCTACGAATTCCAGATCGATCATCACGCCCGCTCCAGATACTTGTCTTCCCGCCGGTCGACCCGGATCCGGTCCCCTTCCTCGATGAACAGGGGAACCTGGATCACGGCCCCGGTCTCCAGCTTGGCGGGCTTCGTTCCCCCCTGGGCCGTGTCTCCCCGGACCCCGGGATCGGTCTCGGCCACCAGGAGTTCCACGAAGGCCGGGAGCTCCACCGAGATGACCTTCCCGGCGTGCACGAGCCCCTCGCACTCCATGTTCTCCTTGAGGTAGCGGAGCTGATCCGCTCCGATGAGGTCCCCGTCAATGGGGATCATCTCGAAGGTCTGCTGGTCCATGAAGTGGTAGAACTGCCCGTCGGTGTAGCTGTAGTTCACCGGGCGCCGCTCCAGCCGCACGTCGGTGACCTTCTCCCCGGCCCGGAAGGTCTTTTCCACGACCTGTCCAGTGAGGACGTTCTTCAGCTTCGTACGCACGAAGGCCCCGCCCTTGCCGGGCTTGACGTGCTGGAAGTAGGTGATGGTCCACAGGACACCGTCCATGTTCAGGACCATCCCGTTTCGGAAATCTGCCGTGCTGGCCATGGCCGTCGGGACCGGGGGGGTTCGAGGGTCAGGTGAGGCGGGCCAGGAGCCCGCGCAAGCCGAGAAGATAGCTCCCCGGTCCGAATCCATAAACCACCCCGGCGGCCACGTCGGAGAGGAAGGAGTGGTGGCGGAAGGATTCCCGGGAGGCCGGGTTGGAGAGATGGACCTCCACGAAGGGACGACCCGTGGCCAGGAGCCCGTCCCGGAGCGCCACCGAGGTATGGGTGAGGGCTCCCGGGTTCACCACGAATCCGTCCACCCGCTCTCCGGCGGACTCCAGCCAGTCCAGGATCTCGCCTTCGTGGTTGGACTGGAAGAACTCCGTCTCCGCACCCAGCTCTCCGGCCAGGGTCCGGAGCTCGGCCTCCACGTCCTGGAGGGTGCTCGTCCCGTAGACCTCCGGCTCCCTCCGGCCCAGCGTCCGGAGATTCGGCCCATGGACGACTCCGACCCTCACCTCCCCCAGCTCCCGTCGTCGGGAGGCAGTTGGATGAAGGGGTCATCGTCCGCGGGGGGAAGAGGGGCCTCGGTGGCGTCCGGGGAGGGCCACCCCCCTTCTCCGCTCTCCTCCGTCTCCCCGGACCGGGGGGCGAGGGACTCGATGGGAACGGCTCCCGGCTCCCAGGCCAGGAGGTCGCGGAAGTACGCTCCGGCGGAAGGCGCCCGGGCGCCCCCCCCGGGGTCCGCAGCCGGAGACGTCCCGGCCTCGTCGGGGTGTTCGTGGGGCGCCCATGCGAAGGGGGAATCCACCCGGGGATCCGGCGCGGACCCCGGGTCTGGAGACCACTGGGGTGCCCGGCTCGAGGGCTCCTCCGGCTCCCCCGGTGGGCTCCCGGACTCCTCCGGGGAGGTGGACGACGGGGGCGCCTCCGGCTCCGGGTGGAGGGAGGTCTCCGATGGCTCCTCCGCCCCCTGGGCCTCCAGCTCCTCCAGCCTCTCCCGGATCCCCTGGTCGCCCGGATCGCGCTCGGCGAGCTGCCGATAGACGCCCAAGGCCCGCTGGATGAATCCCTGGCGGACGTAGAGCTCCGCCATGGTCCGGGTCACCAGGGCGGGGGACGGCTCCCCCGCCGGACGGTCCACCCCCCCACCGGGGGCCATCCCCTCCACGGCCTCCCCACCGGGGGGGTCTTCCGGGGGGAGTGCCGGGAGGCCTTCGGGGAGCTCGTCCTTCTGGAAGGACCCGACCTGGAGGCCCTCCTCCTGGAATCCCTCTTCCTGGAGTCCTGCTTCCTGGAGTCCTGCTTCCTGGAATCCCTCCACCCGGGCCTCCTCCTCCGGAACTCCCTCCCCCAGGGAGATCTCCTCGGGGAAGATCGGGTCCGGGATCCCCTCGTCCAAGGGCGTCGGGGCCGGATCCCCGGGCAACTCGAAGGGCTCGAAGGACTCGAAGCCCTCCAGGGTCGGGTCCCCGGGCTCCTCCGGCGAGGGATCCTCCTCGGATGTCGGCTCCACCGGGGGGGAGGCTTCCCCCGCCGGTTCCGTCTCCACCTCCTGGTCGGGGGTGGGATCGGACGGGTGGGTGGGGTGGGCCAGCCGGGCGATCCTCCCCTCCAGATCCGCGTACCCTGGATCCCGCATCAGCGCATCCCGGAACGCGGAGACCGCCCGATCCACCTGCCCGGCCTCCTCCGCCATCTCCCCCAGCAGCCGGAGGCCGGGGGCGCTCCCCCCGTCCAGGGCCAGGAGCGATTCCACGGCCTGACGGGCGGCGGGGGTGTCCCCACGGGCCCGATGGACGCGGGCCGCCACCAGGTGCCCGGTGGCGAAGTCCGGCAGCCTCCCCAGGCCATCCGTCACGAGGGCCAGCGCCTCGTCCAGGTCTCCCCGGGCCAGGTAGGCTTCCGCCAGCGGGGCGAAGGCCCGCCCGTCGGGATCGCGGTCGGACCAGAAGTGGGCGCGGAGCGTCCGGATCTCGTGTTCGAGGGAGTCGGACAAGGGTCTCGCTCCGGGGTGGAAGGGGAGGGGGACCGCGGGGGGAAGGAGCGCTGCGGGGCCAAGATACCCGGTGGAGGAACGGGGTGTCAACGCGATCCGGCGCTCCGGAGCCGTCTCCCGCCCCCTTCCGTTCTTGAGGGGGGGTTGGGTGCCCGTTAACTTTAGGGTTCTCTACCGGGCACCCCTGACCGGGATCTGGTCCGGGCGGTTGGATCTGCCGAGGAGGTACCGACGCCATGATGCGTCAGATGCGACAGAACACGAAGATCATCATGCTGGTCACGGCCCTTGCGTTCGTGGCCCTCATGGTCTTCGAGTGGGGAATGGACATGAGCGGGCAGACGGCCGGGGGGGATCTGGGCCGGGTTGGGGGGACCACGGTCTCCATCCAGCAGTTCCAGGCCACCTACCGGAGTCTGTACGACCAGGTCCAGCGCTCCCAGGATGAACCCATCTCCTCGCAGCAGAACCGGGAGATCGAGGACGCGGCCTGGGAAGAGATCGTCACCCAGATCCTCATCCAGATGGAGCTGCAGCGGCGCGGCATCCGGGTGAGCGACGATGAGATCCGCCAGGCCGCCCGCTTCTCCCCGCCTCCCCAGTTCCAGCAGGACCCCACCTTCCAGACCGACGGGCGGTTCGATCTCCAGAAGTACCAGGAGTTCCTGTCCCAGGCGGCCATGGATCCCATGTTCCTCATGCAGCTCGAGCAGTACTACCGGGACGTCATCCCCCGGGGCAAGCTCCTGCGACAGGTCACCTCGGGGATCTACGTCTCCGACGCTGAACTGTGGAGGATGTGGAAGGATCGGAATGAGGAGGTCGAGGTGACCTTCCTGGCCCTGGACGTGGACCAGCGCGTCCCCGACGCCGAGGTCCCCGTGGCCACCCGGGAGGTGGAGCGGTACTACCGGGACAACCGCGAGGAGTTCGCCCTCCCGGCCCGGGCCGACGTCCGCTACACCTTCCTGGACAAGGCCCCCACCGCCGCCGACACCACCGCATCGCTGGAGCGGGCCCGGGAGGTCCGACAGGAGATCCTGGACGGGGCGGACTTCGGCGAGGTGGCGGAGCGGGTGAGCGTGGATCCCGGCTCCGCGGCCCAGGGCGGGAACCTGGGAACCTTCTCCCGGGGACAGATGGTCCCCCCCTTCGAGGAGGCAGCCTTCAGCCTCCCCGTGGGGGAGGTGGGCGAGCCCGTGCTGAGCGCCTTCGGGTTCCACATCATCGAGGTGCTTTCCCGGGAGGATGACGAGGTGGAGGCGCGCCACATCCTGGTCCCCATCGAGCGGACCGACGACTCGGAGATCCGCATGCTGACCCGGGCCGACTCCCTGGAGACCCTCGGGCAGTCCCGGACCCTGGCCGACGCGGCCGCCGCCCTGGGCCTCGAGGTCCTCGAGGCGGAGATCAACGAGGACTTCGCCATCCTTCCCGGGGTGGGTCCCGCCGACGAGGGACAGGACTGGATCTTCGTGGACCAGGAGGGACCCGGGGCGGTGAGCCCGGTCTTCGAGAACCGGCAGGCGTTCTACATGCTGGAGATCATCCGGGAGTCCCCGGCGGGGTACCTGAGCCTGGAGGACGTCCGCGGAGAGATCGAGGCCCTCCTCCGGAGCCGGGCCAAGGTGGCCCGGGTGATGGACGAGGCCCGGGAATTGGTCGCCGAGCTGGAGCGGGATCCGGCGGCCCTGGAGGCCATGGCGGAGCGCCTGGGCACGGAGGCCCGGAGCGCCGGCCCCTTCACCCGCCTGGAGACCGTGCCGGGGCTCGGAGCCCGCAATGCGGCCGTGGGCGCGGCCTTCGGCACGCCGGAGGGAGGGGTGGCCGGTCCGGTGCGCGCCGGGAACCAGGTGGTCCTCCTCCGGGTGGATCGACGCGTCGAGCCCGACCGGGAGCTCTGGGAGGCGCAGAGGGAGATCCAGCGTCTCCAGGTGACGGAGCGGCTCCGCCAGGAGCGCCTGGAGCTCTGGCTGGACGGGCTCCGGGAGACCACCCGCATCGTGGACGGTCGGGCCGAGTACTTCCGGGCGGCCGAGGAGGCCGACGGACGGCCCCAGATCCCCCTGGTGTTCTGACGGCGGGCTGAGGAATCCCTCCGAGGGAGCCCGGGACCATCCCGGGCTCCCGACCTGCCCCTTCCCATCGGCGGCAGGAGGCATGAAGGGGCAGGATGCACGAAGGGGGCGGCTCCATCGGGAGCCGCCCCCTTCTCATTCCACGCCCACTCCACGCCCGGACGGTCGCGACGCTGAAGATCGCGTCCCGGGCCCCGCGGCCCCGCGGTCCATGGGGCGGAGCCCTACCGGGCGGGCGGAGTCCTACCGGACCGCGTCGGTGGGAGAACCCCGGCGGTCCGGGGCCGGGTCAGTTCGACGTGGTGAGCTTCCGGGGCTCCCCGTTGTTCTCGTCGTCCGACGGGGACTCGGAGGCCGGAGGCCGGGGCTTCTCCCGATCCGTCTCGGGAGGGGGAAGCTTGAACTCGCCTTCGATCTCCCGGAGCGATCCCTTGAACTCCCGGATTCCCTTCCCGAGGGAGGACCCGATCTCCGGGAGCCGCTTGGCCCCGAAGAGGAGGAGCGCCACCAGGAAGACCAGGATGATCTCCCACATTCCAATTCCACCGAACATCGCTTTCGCGCCTCCCTACCGAAGGAGAGTGAACGTCAGATCCATGAGCGGGCGATGATCGCCACCAATCCGATCCCCACCAGGGTGAGGACGTTCAGGTTCAGGACCAGGGGTCCGAGTGTCACAGCCACCGCCACCAGGTCGAGATGGACGGGGCCGGCCGCCGCGGCCACCGACGTGGTCAGGAAGTCCCTCGCGGCGCTGTCCGGGAGGAACAACTCACTCAGCCAGGAGAGCAGGCCCCCGAGGAAGAGCCCCAGGATCAGCGTCCAGGCGACCCGGGACGTACTCCTTCTTCGGTTGTCCAGGAGCATGCTCATTTCCGATCCCCACTCCCCTCGCCCCGTCCCTCGTACACCGGACCCGCCGAAAAGATAACGCCTCGACGGCAACGGGACGAACGTCAGCGGCTCCGTTCCACAGCGTAGTCGATGGCCGCCCGGAGGGCATCCATGGCGGGGCCGGCGGCGCCCACCTCGTCCAGCGCGGCCTCCGCCTCGTCTGCGAAGTCCCTCGCCCTGCGGCGGGCGTACTCCAGCCCCCCGGTGTCCCGCACGATTCCCACGATCTCCTCGATCTCCCCCTCGGTGGGCTCCACCCGGGTGAAGAACTCCAGGATCCGGTCCCGGTCCCCGCCCTCCACCCTCCGGAGGGCATCCACCAGGGGGAGGGTCACCTTCCGCTCCCGGAGGTCATGCCCCACCGGCTTCCCGGTGACCGCTTCGCTCCCTTCGTAGTCCAGCAGGTCATCGGCCACCTGGAAGGCCATCCCCAGGGCGTGTCCGAACCGCCGGAAGGCCTCCCTCCACCGCTCCTCACCCACCAGCGCACCCATCTCGCAGGCCGCCGCCATGAGGGAGGCCGTCTTGCAGGAGATGAGCCGGTAGTAGTCCTCCTCAGTGAAGTCCAAGGCATCGAACGAGGTGAGTTGCCGGAGCTCCCCGACGCTCATCTCGTTGGACGCCCGGGCCAGGGCCCCGATGGCCTCCAGGCGCCCCAGGCGAACGAGCTCCATGACGGAGCGGGAATACAGGTAGTCCCCGGTGATGATGGCCACCTGGTGGTTCCACAGATGGTTCACCGTGGGAAGCCCCCGGCGCAGGACCGAGTGGTCCACGGCATCGTCATGGACGAGGGTGGCCAGGTGGACCAGCTCCACCACCGCCGCCAGGGAGAGGGCGTCCTCGTGCCTCCTCCCCCCCACCTCGTTCACCAGGAGGAGGCGGGTGGGCCGGCAGAGCTTCCCCCGCATCTGCAGGAGGACGTCGCTCACCTCCTCCAGGGGCTCGAAATCGGAGAGGACGATCCTCCGGATGCCATCCAGGACCCCGTCCAGGCGGTCCCGCACCGGCTCCTGGATCCGAGCGAGGCGGGAGACGGGGGGGGTGGCGGTGGGGGCGGCGTTGGTCATGGGGGCATCCCGTGGGCCACGGGGCGATGGGTGGGGGTGGGCGCCCGCGTCAGCGGAGGGCGCGGAGCCGTTCCGTGACGTCCCGGAAGTTGATGTCCAGGGCGAACACCCTCTCGTAGAACTCCCGGGCCTCCCCGGGGTTCCCCGCCGCCTCGTAGGCCTGACCCAGGAAATAGTAGATGCCCACCAGGTCGTCCTCGTCGTCGCGGCCCCGCTCCACCCCCCGACGGAGGACCTGGATCGCCACCTGTGGCTCGTCCCGGTCCAGGAAGCACTGCCCCAGCATCTCGATGGAGCCCAGGTGGCCGGGCTCCATGCGGAGCGCCTTCTGGAACATGGAGATGGCCTCGTCCAGGAGCCCCATCTCCTTGTAGGCGGTCCCCAGGTCGTACTG
>JBJHCB010000088.1:0-9028 GCA_050485805.1 Gemmatimonadota bacterium
CCCGGAGCCGCTGGTGCCCTCCCGCCCGCCCCCGGTCCGGACCGGGCCCCGGACTCCCATCTTGCCCCATCGCACCGCCCTGGGGGCCCCCCTCGACCCGCCGCCCTCCTCCATCCGGCGGGAACTGCTGCTCTCCACCGCCGTCCTCTTCCTGGCCGCCATCCTGGTGGCGGTGGCGGCGGCGGGAATCGTGGTTCCGCTCTCCCCCTCGCCCCTGGCCGCCCTGGCCACCCTCACGCTCATCGTCCTGGCGGAGCTGGTCATCCTCTACCTCTACCTCCGCGCCCTCATGAGCCGGGCGGTCCTCCGGCCGGTGGAGCGGATCGTGGCCCATGCGGAGCGGATCGCCGAGGGGGAGCTGGAGCACCGGATCCCCCCCGAGGACTCCGAGGAGCTGGACCGCATCGTGGAGGCGGTGAACATCCTGGCGGGGCGCCTCATCCGGGAGCAGGACCTCCTGGCCACCAACGTCCGCTCCCTGAACGAGACGAACCGGGAGCTCACCGAGACCGCCGCGGAGCTGGTCCGGGCGGCCCGCCTCGCCTCGGTGGGAACCCTTGCGGCGGGGGTGGCCCACGAGATCGGGAACCCCCTGGGCGCCCTCCGGGGGTATCTCGACGTGATCCGCCATCGGGCCGGGGATCCTGACCAGGTCCGGGCCCTCCTGGCGGAAGCCCGCTCCGAGGTGGAGCGCATCGACGGCATCATCCGGCACATCCTGGAGTTCGGGCGCCCCACGGTGCCGGCCTCCGATCTCCCCCGGGTGGAGCCGGCGGAGGTGATCTCCCGGGTACTGGAGCTCATGCTTGCCCGGGGGGAGCTCGAGGAGGGAGGGGTCCGCTTCGAGGCGGAGGCCGACCTTCCCCTGGTCCGGGCCCACCCCCAGCATCTGGAGCGCGTCCTCATGAACCTCCTGCAGAACGCCCGCCAGGCCACGCTCCCGGAGCGGGCACCGGAGCTCCGGGTCGTCCTCCGGACCGAGCCCACCCGGAGCGAGGCCGCGGCTCGCCGCACCGACGACCCGGTGTCGGTGGACTACTCCCATCGCCGCCGGCTGGGGGACCTCCTCCGGGTCCGGGCTCCGGCCCCTGCGGACGCGGGGCCCCGGGATGTGGTCCTGGAGGTGGAGGATCGGGGAACGGGGATCCCTCCCGAGATCCTTCCCAAGATCTTCGACCCCTTCTTCACCTCCCGGGAGCCCGGAGCCGGCATGGGGATGGGGCTCGCCCTCACCGCCCGGATCGTGGGGGAGCTCGCCGGGAGCGTGGAGGCCGAGAACCGGGAGGGGGGCGGGGCCCGCTTCCGGATCCGCCTGCCGGGCGTGGTGGGGGAACCGCCGCCCACGGGGGTGGGGGAGGACGGAGGGGAGGCCGGGGCATGAAGGTGCTGGTGGTGGACGACGACCGGGGACTCCGGCAGTCCGTCTCCTTCATCCTCCAGGATGGGGGATACCTCCCCCGGGCGGTGGCCGGTGGCGAGGAGGGGCTCGAGGCCGTGGAGGCCTTCGATCCCGACCTGATCCTGGTGGACTACCGGATGCCCGGGATGGACGGCCTGGACTTCGTGGCCGCGTACCGGAAGACGGGGGGGGAGGCGCCGGTCATCGTCATGACCGCCTACGGGAGCATGGAGCTGGCGGTGAAGGCCATGCAGGCCGGGGCCTACGACTACCTGCCCAAGCCCTTCGGGGCGGAGGAGGTCCTCCTCACCCTCCGGAAGGCCCAGGAGCGGGAGATGCTCCGCAGGGAGGTGGGACGACTCCGGGAGGAGGTGTCCGCGGAGCGGCGCTTCGGGGACATCGTGGCGGCGGCCCCGGAGATGGTCCGGGTCATGGAGACGGCCCGGAAGGTGGCCCGCCACCCCACCACCATCCTCCTGGAGGGGGCCACCGGGACGGGGAAGGAGCTCCTGGCGCGTCTCATCCACGCCGAGTCGTCCCGTTCCCAGGGACCCTTCGTGGCCGTGAACTGCGGGGCCATTCCCGAGAATCTCCTGGAGTCGGAGTTCTTCGGCCACGTCCGGGGGGCCTTCACCGGGGCCGATCGGGACCGGGAGGGCCTCTTCGAGGCTGCCGCCGGCGGGACCCTCTTCCTGGACGAGGTGGGCGAGCTCCCCGACCTCCTCCAGGTCAAGCTCCTCCGGGTCCTGCAGGAGGGCGAGGTCCGGCGCCTGGGGGAGTCGGCCAGTCGGGCGGTGGATGCCCGGATCGTGGCGGCCACCAACCGGGAGCTCAAGGAGGAGGTGGCCGCCCGGCGCTTCCGGGAGGATCTCTTCTACCGCCTGGCGGTGGTGACCCTCCGGATCCCGCCCCTCCGGGAGCGCCCCGAGGACCTCCCCCTCCTGGTCCGCCATTTCGCGAAGCGGCACGGCGAGCGCCTGGGGATCCAGGTGGAGGGGGTGGATCCGCTGGCCATGCGGGCCCTTGCCGCCTATGACTGGCCGGGGAACGTGCGGGAGCTGGAGAACGTCCTGGAACGGGCCATGGTCCTGGCCGAGGGGGACCGGCTGGGCGTGGAGGACCTCCCCACCACGGTTAGGGGGAGTCGGGAGCGGGAACGGAGCCCGGTCCGCTCCCCCCCACCGGATCCGGGGGAGGCCCTGCGCCGGCCCGGGGGGCCGACGGATCGGAGGACCTCTCGGTGAAGCGGCGCTCCGCCGCCCTGGAACGCGACCTCATCGGGAAGGCCCTGGCCCGCACGGATGGGAACCGGACCCGGGCCGCGGAGTTGCTGGAGCTGAGCGACCGGGCGCTCCGGTACAAGATCCGGGACTACGGGCTGGACTAGCTCTCCCTTTCCCGGGACCGCTCCGCTCCCCTCCCCCGGTCGGTTCCGGTCGCTCCCCGGGCCGATCCCGGTCCCTCTCCGGGCCCGGCCCTTCCGGTCCCCGCCGCCCATGGGAGGGCCCCCGCCTCCGCGCCATCGTTGGCCATGGATCGCGGATTCACCCTTCTCGAGCTCTCGGTCGTCCTCTCCTTCGTGGGGGTCCTGGCCATGATGGGCGCCGGCGCCGGCCGGGGCCTGGTGGATCAGTTCGAGTGCCGGGCGGCCCGGGAGGAGGTGGCGGCCCTCCTCCATCGCGCCCGGGGAGAGGCCCGGCTCCACGGAGAGGCCCGGGTCCGTCTCGCCGAGGGCGAGGGGGCGGTCCTCCTCCTTCCCGGAGACTCGGTGGTCCTTCGGGTGCACCTCGGCCGGCGGGGTTGCCGCCTCCGGATCGCGGGAGCCCGTAGTGAGGCCACCCTGGTTTTCGGACCCCTGGGCCTCGGGCGCGTGGCCTCCACCACCCTGTACCTGGAACGGGGGCGGGCCCGTCTTCCCCTGGTGCTTTCCTCCCATGGTCGCATCCGCCGCTGACGGGCCCTTCCGGGGCAGGGGGGAGGGGCCCTCCGGAGGGGCCGGGCCTTTCCGGGGCGGCCCCCATCGAACCCCGGGGGCGGGGGGCTTCCTCCTGGTGGAGGTGCTGGTGGCCATGGTGCTCCTGGGCGTGGGGGCCCTGGGGGCCGTCGCCCTCCTGGCCCAGGCGTCCCAGGCCATGCACCGTGCCGGGGAGCTCGCCCGCGGGGCGCCCCTGGCGGCCCTCGTGGCGGAGGCGGGGCCCACCGACGGGGGGGACCATCCCTCGGCGTTCCTCCCCTCGGCGTTCCTCGACCGGGACCGGGACCGGGATGGGGACGGAGAGCCGTGGGACGCCATGACCTGGTGGTGGGAGGATGAGGCGCTCCACCTCCGTTCCGGCGGGGAGGCCGGAGCCCGAGCCTGGGGCCGGAGGGTCCACGTGGCCTGGCTCGAATCCCTTCCCCTCTGGGAGCCGACGGTCCCGGGGATGGTCTCCCCGGAGCCGTCGATGGGCTCCCCCGAGCCGTCGGGGGAGGAGGGCGGGGGATGAACCGCCGGGGTTGGACCCTTCCGGAACTCCTGGTGGGCACCCTGGTGGCCGGACTCCTGCTAGGGGGAGCCGTGATGCTGCTCCAGGCCATGGCGGCGGTGACCCGGGGGCTCGTGGCCCGGGAGGAGGCCCTGGAGACCTTCCGGACGGTGTGGACGGTCCTGCACCAGGAGCTGGGGGCCGGGCTGCCCGGCCGGGACTGGGAGCTGGAGGCCGACAACCCCGCGGCCCTCCGGCTCCGGGCCTTCCGAGGGGTGGCCGTCCCCTGCGGCTGGGATCCGGGTACCCGGGAGGGGGACGTGGTCTGGCGCGGACACCGGGCCCCGGATCCCTCCCGGGACTCGGTCCTGGTCCTCACCGGGGCCGGCGATTGGTGGGTGGGAGCGCTGGAAGCCGTTCCTGCGGGCGGCTCCGGAGGGTCCGCCCCCGGGCCGTCCGGGCCCTGCGCCCCGGCAGGGGCGGGAGCGCCGGCCCGATGGCGTCTGGGGGCGGCACCGCCCGACGTCCTCCTCCTCCGCTACTTCGAACATGGGCGCTACTCCCTGGAAGAGGGTGCCTTCCGGTACCGCCGGGGAGGGGAGGGTCGGCAACCCCTCACCCCCGAGCGGGTGGGTGGGGGAAGCCGGTTCCACCTGGAAGAGGACGGACGCGTCCGGGTGGAGCTGGAGCTGGATCCGGGGGGAAGGGCGGAGTGGTGGCTCCCCGGCCCCGCCCCCGGCGCCCTCGTGGGGGGAGGCGGGCGATGAGACTCCCCCGGAGGCGGGGCGGGTTCGTGCTCCCGCTGGTGCTCCTCCTTCTTCCCGCCCTCCTGGCCCTGGCCCTGGCGGCCTTCCATCTCGCCCACGGGCAATGGACCGTGACCGGACTGGACACCCGCCTCCTGGAGGAGCTGGCCGCAGCCCATCCCCCTCCTTCCCGGGTTCCGGCGCCCGGGGAGACGGCTTGGAGGCTGGCCCCTGGGGGCCCCGGGGACGGCGACTACATGGCCGATGGGGGTGGCGGGGGAGCCTTCTTCCTCCTCCGGGCTCCCCCGGGGCCCCTGGGTGGCGAGCGTCGGGGGCACCGGGTGGTCTGGCTCCCCCATGCCGCCTCCCTGGCGTTGACGTGGACCCTGCAGGTGGAGGGCCCGCCCCGTTTCGGTCCCCTTCCCGTGGAGGTCCTCCTGGCCCGCCTCCCCGCCAGGGCGGGGGCCTGGGAGAGCGGTGGGAACCCGGATCCCTCCGGGGACTCGTCGGGGGAATGGCTTCTTCCCGGGGGTCACCACGTCCGGGCCCCAGGCGGGTGGCTCAGCCCGGTGGGGGAGGACGGGATCCTCCTCCTGGCGCCGGGGGCCGTGGTCATCACCGGGTTCGGCCCGCTTCCGGCAGCGGTGCTGGCCGCCGGGGAGGTCATGCTCCTGGGGGAGGTGGAACTCCAGGGGGGGATCCGGACACCCCGGGGCCTCCGGATGGACCCGGGGAGCCACTTCGTTCCGGACCCGGCCTGGGTCCACGCGGCCCTCCTCCATCCCCACCTGGACCGACTCCACCTCCTTCCTGGCGGGGAGCGTCTGGGCCGGTTCTGACTCCCACGGCCTCGACGCCCACCGCGCAGACGCACGCCCCCCTGGCTCCGCCCCGTCCGGGGGCCCGATCCCGACCGCCCGGTCCCAACGGCCCGGTCCCGGCGGAAGGGTTCTCCCGAAAAAGAGTTCGGAAATCCGGAAGAGAGTTCGGATTTCTGGGCGTCCGGGGGAACAACGGGCCCCGGGATCGGAGCCAGATTCCGGCGTTTGGGGGCTCATGGGGGGGCGGCCTACCTGGCACGCTTCTCGCTTGGATCCGGGGACATGCCACCCGTCGCCCCCTCACCTTCCGTTCCCCGCGTCCTCCGTCGCGGCGGGTTCACCCTCATCGAGATGGTGACGGTCATCGTCATCGGGGGGGTGGTCACCGGGATCGCCCTCAACTCCTTCTCCCGCCTCCAGGGCCAGATGAACACCCGGTCGGCCCAATCGAACTTCATGGGTATCCACGCCCAGGCCCGGGCCTTCGCCGTGGAGCGTGGGGTTCCCGTCCGCCTGGTGGTGGACGAGGCGAACGACCGGGTCCGGATCGAGGTCCCCACCCCGGACGGCGTGGACATCCGGAACGAGCTGGACTTCCGCGAGACCTTCAGCGTGGACCTGGTGACCGGACAGGGGAGCGTGAACATCTGCTTCACGCCCCGGGGGATCGCCAACCCGAACTGCGCCGGGGCCTTCACCGGGGCGTCCCTCCTGGTCCAGTTCAACGCGGCCAACCGCACCCGCACGGTGAGGGTGTTCCCCATGGGCCAGGCGAGAGAGGGATGAAGCGTCCGCGGCGGTTCCTGGAGGCGTCGAGCCGGTCCGGCTTCTCCCTGGTGGAGGTGGTGGTGGCCATGCTGGTCCTGACGGTGGGGCTCCTGGCCCTGGCGGCGGGAACGGGCTGGGTGATCCGCTCCGTGGAGGTGGCCCGGATCGAGACGGCGCGGTCCGCCGCCCTCCAGACCGGGATTGAGCAGGTCCGGGCCACGCCCTTCGACGACCTCACCGGGGGTTCAGTGGCCGTGGGGGAGTACCAGGTCACCTGGACGGAGCTCGAGACGACGAACCGGTCCCGCCTCTTCGGATTCGAGGTGGTGGGTCCCGGGGTGGGTGGTGCGGGGGCCGCCTTCGCCCCCATCCGACCGGATGTGGTGACCACCTTCGAGTACCGGGTGGTCCGATGAGGGCGCCCTTGGTGGGGTCCCGTCCTCCAGGGCGGCGGGAGGGCCGGCGGGAGGGCCTGCGGAACGCCCAGCGGGACCACCGGGGGGGGCGCCGAGGGGGGTTCACCCTGGTGGAGCTCCTGGTGGCCATGGTGGTGGCCGGCGTCCTGATGATCGCCATCTTCCAGGTCCTCCTCTCCCAGCAACGGATCTTCACGGTCCAGAGGGAGCGGATCCAGTCCCAGCAGACCGTGCGTGCGGGGCTGGAGATCATGGCGGCGGAGCTCAGGGAACTCAGCCCCGGAGAGGGGGACTTCCTGCTGGCGGACCCCGACGAGATGGAGATCCGGGTGGTCCGGGGCCTGGGACTGGCCTGTGAGAAGACCAGCGACTCCCCCCTGATCCTCCGGGTCGTGGACCGGGGGCGTCGCGTGGCCCAGGGGGACTCGGTCCACCTCTACGTGGATGGGAATCCGGCGATCCCGGGAAGTGATTTCTGGGTCACCGCGGCGGTGAGCGCCGTGGTTCCGGATCCCGACCCCTGTCCCGTGCCCTTGAGCCTGGACGAGGCCGACCGGCCCCAGGGCCGGCTCCTGACCCTGGTCCCCTCCACCGCCATCAACCCGGTGGACGTCCGGGTGGGGGCCATGGTCCGGACCCTGGAGCGGTTCAATTACGGCCTCATGACCTTCATGGGGGAGCCGTACCTGGCCCGCACGGCCCCCGGTTCGCTGGAGGTGGTCCCCCTGGTGGGGCCGGTCCGACCCTCCGATGGAGTGGCGTTCCGGTACCTCGACGGGAATGGAGCCGAGACCGGCACCCTGGAGGAGATCCGGTCCGTGGAGGTCACCGTCCGCACCGTCTCCGGCGCCCGGGACCCCTCCGGGCGGATGGTGGCGGACTCCCTCACCGTGGTGATCCATGCCCGGAACTGAGCGCAGATTCGAAGGAGGTCCCATGTGCGCACCCCACGACTCCCGGGCGGGCTTCGCCCTCCCCGCAGCCATCCTTGCGCTGGTGGCGGTGGCGGCCCTGGTCACCGCCGGGTTCTTCCTGGCCGGACAGGAATCCCGCATCGGCCAATCCACCGGGCGTTCCACCGAGGCCTTCTACCTGGCGGAGCACGGCCTGAACCAGGTCATGGAGACCTGGACCCCCGGGATGGCCTCCCTGGACCTGTGGGAGTCCACCACCGCCTGCGCCACCTGCCAGGGGAGCCAGGGGGACGGCGAGTGGCTGGTCTCCGTGACCCGCACCGGAGAGCGGCTCTTCCTCCTGCAGAGCACCGGATCCATCACGGTGGGGGGGCGGCTGGCCGGGGCGACCCGCACCCTGAGCCAACTCACCCGGATCATCACCGCGGAGATCCCGGCGGACGCGGCGCTCCGCACCCGGGGCAACGTGTCGGTGCGGGGGCGGGCGGAGGTCCTGGGGCAGGATGTGAACCCGCCGGGGTGGGGGGGAGTGTGCAGCTCCCCCGGGCCCGACAAGCCAGGGGTCATCACGGACACCGGGAGCAGCGTGGGGACGCAGGGGAGCAACGCGAAGGTGGAGGGGACCCCTCCCTGGACGACCCAGGATCTGGACGAGGACGACTTCGATCAGTTCGGGGACCTGAACTGGGACGATCTGGTGGCCCTGGCGGAACCCAGCCACCGCTTCTCGGGGGGGAACTTCAACGGGATCGTGCCCAGCACCACCGGGAGCCCTGCGGTCTGCAACACCTCGGACCCCAGTAACTGGGGGGAGCCCAACGACCCCTCCCACGTGTGCGGATCCTTCTTCCCCATCATCCACATCAACGGGAATGCCCGCATCCAGTCCGGGGGCGGGGTGCGGGGCCAGGGCATCCTCATCGTGGAAGGGGATCTGGACGTCCGGGGCGCCTTCGAGTTCTACGGCCTGGTCCTCGTCCGCGGACAGTTCGAGTCCCAGGGGAGCGGAGCCGGCGACACGCAGCGGATCCGGGGGGCCGTCCTGGCCGGAAACGCAGATCTGGACCAGTCCGTCATCACCGGTGGCGCCACCGTCCAGTATTCCAGCTGCGCCGTGACCCGGGCCATGGAGAATGCCCCGGGTCTGTCCACCATCCGGCCCCTCCGGGAGCGGGGGTGGGCCGACCTGAGCGTGGCGGGGTTCTGAACGCTCGCAGGGGGGTGGACGGTACCGCGCAGGGACCCTTCCGGGAGGGGGTGAGCCGGAAGATGCGGTGGTGCCTCGCGCCCGTTCCAACGGGGAAGGGAAGGGGTGGCGGGGAACGCCCTGAATCCCCGATCTTCCTTTCTTGACACGCCTCGACCCCCCGTGGTAAGGTGAGGGCGAAGGGCGGGAAAAATTTGTTTCCCTCTCGATCCGGAATCGGAATGGGCCTGTTCGGGCGATCCAGGACCACCGTCGGCCTCGACGTCGGCAGTGGTTTCGTGAAGCTGGTGGA
>JBJHCB010000089.1:0-8994 GCA_050485805.1 Gemmatimonadota bacterium
CACCTCCATGGCGGTGAGGGGATCGGCGATGGCCGAGCCGTTGAAGAGGCGGCCGAAGTTGGTCCGGGTGTACCCGCCGGAGAAGTTGGCCACGAAGCGATCGCTGAGCTGGGCCTGGAGTCCGCCCCTGAGCCCGAACAGCTCGCTCTGGTTCTTGGGCTGGACGCCGTCTCCCTGCTGGAGCTGGCCGCTCATGGAGTAGGTCACGTCCCCGGAGCCCCCGCTCACGCTCAGGCTGTAGGCCTGGTTGTGGCCGTTGCGGAAGTACTCCCGGGCCAGGAAGTCGGCGGGAACGATCCCCTGCTCCACCTGGCCGGGGTAGATGAGACCGGCGTCCAGGAGGTACTTGAGTTCGGGAGTATCCACCCCCTGCTCGATACGGGCGGTGATCCGGGGTGCCCCGGGCGTTCCCCGCCGGGTGAAGATCTGGATCACCCCGGTGGCGGCGTCGGAGCCGTAGAGCGTGCTGGCGGCGCCCCCCTTGGTGATCTCGATCCGCTCGATGTCGGCGGTGAGGAGCTCCGCCAGGGCGGAGGTCTGCTCACCCCCGGTGCCCGCGGCGGTGCTCTGGGAATTGTCCACCCGGACCCCGTCCACGTAGATGACGGGGGTCTGGGCCCCGAACACCGAGGAGATCCCCCGGAAGTTCATGAGGGAGGCCGTCCCCGGCTGGGCGGAGACCGCGTTCACCGACGCTCCGGCCACCCGCCCCTGGAGGAGCTGGTCCACCGTCTGCACCGGCGCCTGCTGGATCTCCTGGGATCCCAGGACTGCCACCGAGGTGGAGAGCTGCCGCCGGGCCGTGGCCTGACCCACACCGGTGGCCACGATCTCGTCCAGCGCCAGCGCCGTGGCCCGGAGCTGGAAATCCGCCGTGGCCGTCGCTCCGGCGGTGACGGACACGGACTGCTCCTGGGTGGTGAACCCCAGGCTCTGCACCCGGACCGTCACCTCGCCGGCGGGCACGCTGGAGACCGTGAAGCGGCCCTGCGCGTTGGTGAGTCCCCCCAGATTGGTCCCCTGGATGGTGACTTGCGCCCCCGCCAGCGGTCGAGCGGACTGGGCGTCCACCACGGAACCCTGGACGGTTCCGGTCTGCTGCGCCCAGGCCGCCGGGGCCAGGGCCAGAAGCAGAGCGGCGGCCATGGCCACGGCCGCCCCTCCGGCACTCCTCCACTGTAGCGTTGGACTCATCCTCAAACTCCATCGCGCGGGGCCGGGAGATTCCCCCTGGTGAATCGAACAAAGAAACGAGTGCGGCCCCCTTCCCCGTCCCGGTTCCGGCTTCACGACGAAAGGGTCCTCCGCACTGTGACAGAAATGGGGGATTTCGGTTGTGCAGGCAAGGGTTCGGACACGAACGGGGGCCGGGGCCGGTGACCGCCGGGGCCGTTTCGGGGGGAACGGGCCGCCCTCGCCCCCTGAAGGCCGTCCCGTGGAACCTCACCCCACTAGTGGACGCGTTCCGGGGCGCACGGGACGGGCTGAGCGCGCTCAAGTATCTGAGCGCGCGTGCCCGCCTGGGCCCGGGGACCGAGTGCCCCCGTGTGCCGGGAGGGATGCGCCTCCAAGGAACCCTGCGCCTTCCGGGCATCCTCACGGCGTCGTCTAGGGAAGCCAGCGCGTGCGCTCCGCGGCCGGGCTCCTGGGCTTGGCGGCGGGAGGGTCGTCAGAGGCGCCCAGATGGACGAGGGCCACCACCCGTTCGTCCTCCTCCGCCCCCACCAGGGTGCGGAACCGGGGATCCTGGAGGACCGCCCCCGTCTTGACCTGGGTGTGGTACCCCCGGGCCACCGCGGCCAGCAGGAGATTCTGGATCCCCATGTAGAGGGCCGCATAGTCCTCCTCCCGGATCGACGGGTCGGGGTCGAGGCGCTGGAGGAAGGCCACCGAGGCCGGGAGCGCCCGGGCGTCGGCCACGGACTTCGACCGCACGGCCTCCGCGGCGGCGGGGTCCTCCAGCTTCCCTGCCCGGATGTCCCCCAGGATCTCGCCGAATCGCCGCCGGGCGTCGGGACCCAGGACCCGGAACTCCCACGGCTCCGTCATCCGGTGGTTGGGCGCCCGCACCACCAGCTCCAGGAGATCCTCCAGGACCTCCCGGGGCACCCTCCCGCCTCCGTACCGCTTCACCGTCCGCCGTTGTCGGATGGCCGCTTCCACCTCCATGACACCTCCCTCCCGTTCGGGGCCGCAGCGCCGTTTCCTGGTCCCGGGTCGCCGGTTAGCTTGGGGTCCGCGCCTCGGTCCCCTTCCTCCCGCGCCCGACATGACTCCATCCCCCGACTCCGTCCAGGAACTCCTCCGGCGCCTGGGCGTCGCCGATGCCGTCCTTCCGGGCACCAGCACCGGGCAATCCTTCCAGGGCGACTCCGAGACCCATCTGGAGAGCCGCTCCCCCATGGACGGACGCCTCCTGGCACGGATCCCGGAGACCAGCCCCGGGGAATACGACCAGCTGGTGGACCAGGCCGTCGCGGCGTTCCGGCCGTGGCGCGAACGTCCCGCGCCCCAACGGGGGGAGATCGTCCGGCAGATCGGAGACGAGCTGCGGCGTCACAAGGAGGACCTGGGTCGACTGGTGGCCCTGGAGATGGGAAAGATCCTGGAGGAGGGCAAGGGCGAGGTCCAGGAGATGATCGACATCTGCGACTTCGCCGTGGGACAGTCCCGGATGCTCTACGGGAAGACCATGCCGTCGGAGCGACCCGAGCATCGCCTCTTCGAGCAGTGGCACCCCCTGGGTCCGGTGGGGATCATCACCGCGTTCAACTTCCCCGTTGCGGTCTACGCATGGAACGCCATGATCGCGGCGGTCTGTGGAAACGTGGTCATCTGGAAGCCCTCGGAGAAGACGCCCGTGTGCTCCGTGGCGGTTCAGCGGATCATCGCCGGGGTCCTGGACCGGAACGGGCTCCCGGAGGGGATCTTCAACCTGATCCAGGGGGGACGCGAGGTGGGTGAGCGCCTGGCCCGGGACCCCCGCCTCCCCCTCATCTCCGCCACCGGCTCCATCCGGATGGGGCGGGAGGTGGCCCAGGTGGTGGCGGCCCGACTGGGCCGGAGCCTCCTGGAGCTGGGGGGGAACAATGCCGTCATCCTCACGGAGCACGCCGATCTGGAGCTGGCCATCCGGGCCGTGGTCTTCGGGGCGGTGGGCACGGCGGGGCAGCGGTGTACCAGCACCCGGCGGCTCCTGGTCCACGAGTCCCTCTTCGACACGGTGAAGGATCGGCTGGTCCGGGCGTACCAGGGGATCCGCATCGGGAACCCCCTGGAGGAGGGGACGCTCATGGGCCCCCTCATCGACCGGGAGGCCGTGTCGGCCATGCAGGCGGCCCTGGCCGAGCTCACGGAGTCGGGCGGCGAGGTCATCCTGGGGGGGGAGGTCCTGGAGGGGGAGGGATACGAATCCGGGACGTGGGTGCGGCCGGCCCTCTGTCGGGCCGAGAACCATTATCCCATCGTGCAGGAGGAGACCTTCGCCCCCATCCTCTACCTCATCCCCTTCCGGGAGCTGGAGGAGGCCGTCGCCCTCCAGAACGGAGTGCGGCAGGGCCTCAGCTCCTCCATCTTCACCCGGGACGTCCGGGAGGCGGAAGCCTTCCTCAGCGCCCGTGGATCGGACTGCGGCATCGCCAACGTGAACATCGGCACCAGCGGGGCGGAGATCGGCGGGGCCTTCGGAGGGGAGAAGGAGACGGGAGGGGGGCGGGAATCCGGCTCCGACAGCTGGAAGGCCTACATGCGCCGGCAGACGAACACCATCAACTGGGGGACGGTCCTCCCCCTGGCGCAGGGCATTGCCTTCGACCTCTGACGGGCAGGAGGAGACCCCCTCCTCCTTCCGGGTCGTGGGCGACGAGCCCCTCGCCACCCGCCTCCGAGCCCTCCTCCCCGACCTGGAGGAGGCTCGGGAGGCCACGGTCGTCCTCGCGGCCGTGGACGGGGGCACCTTTTCCCCCGAGTGGCTCCGGGAACTCCGGGAAACCCCTCCGCACCCCCAGGTCCTGGTGGTCACCGCCGAACCGGATCGAGAGGTGGAGCAGGCGGCGCTGCTGGGGGAAGCCATGGACTGTCTGGCCCTGTCCCGGACCTCCGCCGAAGCGCTGCAGCGCACCCTCCGCTTCGCACGGGCCCGGGGGGAGTCCGAGGGACGGATCCGACTGGAACGGGAGTGGTTCCGATCCCTGGTGGAGCAGATCTCCGAATCCGTCATCGTCACCGACGCCGGCGGTGAGGTCCGATATGCCAGCCCCCCTGTGGAGTTGCTGTTCGGTGGGCCCCCTTCCTCCCTCCTGGGTCGAAGCGCCTTCGAGTTCATCCACCCCGACGACCGGGAGTCCGCCGTCCGGGATTTCAGGGAGGTCGCCTCGGACGTCGATCTCCCGGGTCCCTCGGAGTTCCGCATCCTCCGCCCGGATGGCGCCATCCGGGCGGTGGCGGCCTCGGGGCGGAACCTGCTGGCGAATCCGGCCGTGGCCGGGGTGGTGGTGACCCTCCGGGACGTGACGGACCGCCACCTCCTGGAAGAGCGCCTCCGCCATGCCCAGAAGATGGAGGCGGTGGGCCGCCTCGCAGGGGGGATCGCCCACGATTTCAACAACATCCTCACGGTCCTGCGCGGACACACCGAGCTCCTTCTCGAGGAGTTCGCCCTGGGCGACCCCATCCGTGCCGACCTGGAGGAGATCCGAAGGGGCACCGAGCGGGCCGCGGTCCTCACCAGCCGACTCCTGGCCTTCAGCCGAAGGCAGTTCCTCTTCCTGGAGGAAGTGGAGCTCGCCGAGGTGGTCCGGGGGATGGAGGAGATGCTCCGGAGACTCCTGGGGAGCCACATCGAGCTGGAGGTGGTGGCTGACGACCGGGGACGGGTTCGCGCGGACCCGGGCCAGGTGGAGCAGGTGATCCTGAACCTGGCCGTGAACGCCCGGGACGCCATGCCCCGGGGGGGCCGCCTCTCCTTCCGGGTGGAATCCACCGAGATCACCCCCGAAGTGGCGGCCCGTCGCCCCCACGCCGTCCTCCCCGGACCGTACGTCCTGCTGGAGGTGAGCGATTCCGGCGTGGGCATGGACGCCGCCGTGCAGGCCCGGATCTTCGAACCCTTCTTCACCACGAAGGAGGTGGGCGTGGGGACGGGACTGGGCCTCGCCATGGCCTACGGGGTGGTGAAGCAGAGCCACGGCTATATCTGGGCGGAGAGCGCCCCGGGGGAGGGGGCCACCTTCCGGATCTATCTCCCCCGGCTGGGGGATGCCGAGGAGGTGGCGGAAGTGACCCAGGGGGCGGACGCCGGCGCGGACCTGGACCCGGAGGGCTAGCTCCAGGGAGCCGGCCCCCCCCACGCCTTCCCCCCCCGGTCCTACCCCCCGGATTCCAGGAGCTCCCGGACCTCGGAGTCGGAGAGCTGGGGGAACTCCCGATACCAGGGGCTGATGGCGTGGAAGGGGGTGGGGGTGGCCACGCACACCACGTCGTCGGCGGCGAGGCGGAGGTCGTCCCGGACATCGGGGGGCGCCACCGGAGCGGCCACCAGCACCCGACCGGCCCCCCTTGTCCGGAGCGCCTCTATGGCAGCCCGGATGGTGGAGCCCGTCGCAATGCCGTCATCCACGAGAACCACGGTTCGCCCCTCGACGTCCACGGGGGGTCGACCGGCCCGGTATACCGCTTCCCGGCGCAGGACCTCCTCTCGTTCCTGCCGGACCACCGCCTGGAAATCCTCTTCCCGGACCCGGGCCTCCCGGAGGACCTGGAGGTTCCGGACCTCCACCCCGCCCGAAGCCACCGCGCCCATGGCGAGCTCCGGCTGTCCCGGAAGGCCCACCTTCCGGACCACCAGGACATCAAGGGGCGCCCCCAGGGTCCGGGCGATCTCCAGAGCCACCGGGACCCCACCCCGGGGAAGGGCCAGGACCACCGCATTCCCCAGGTCGTCCCGGGACGCCAGGATCCCGGCCAGGCCCCGGCCTGCGTCCTGCCGATCCCGGAAGCGCGGGTTCATCCCTCTACTGGTTCCCCCGATTCCCTGGCCAGCAACTCCGAGACCGTCACCACTCTGTACCCCTGGCGCCGGAGTTCGGGGAGGACCGCCGTGAGTACCTCCACGGTCCGAGGTCCCCGGTCGGAGCCCTCGTGGAGGACGATGATGTCCCCCGGGGAGACGGTCTCCAGCACGTACCAGGAGTGGAACCCGGCCCAGGGGACGTGGGCGTCGAAGGGGTAGACGGAGCCGAGGACCGTCCGGTAACCGTGCTCCGCCGCCGTCTCCACCATCCGGTCGTCGTACCACCCGGAGCCGGGCCGGAAGACCCCGCTCCCCCCGAACTCCCCCAGGATCCGGTCCATCTCCTGGAACCGGTCCGTGAACTCCTCCGAGGGGAGCCCCCGGGAGGGTCGATCCTCCATCATGTGATGTCCCAACTCATGTCCCTCATCCACCATCCGTCGGGCCAGGTCGGGACGATCCTCCACCTGGCTTCCGATGACGAAGAAGGTGGCCCGGGCCTCGTGCTCGCGAAGGACCTCAAGGATGGCCCCAGTGGACGAAGACGGCCCGTCATCGATGGTGAGGGCCACCACCGGTTCGTCCACCACCGCGGAGAAGACCACCTCGGTCCCCCCCCGTTTCGCCCACTCCACCACGAGGGTGGGGAGGGAGAGGAGAGCGGATCCCAGGAAGGTGAGCCCAAGGACGACGGGGAGGGCGAAACCCATGGAGTGGTGCTACCGAACCGAGGGGGAAGGGTCGGGGACCGACCTCACTGGCCGGGCCCGGGGCTGTATACCCGCATGCCCCCCGGCCGGTCCCCCCGGCCAGTCCGCCCCGACCGGTCCGTGAGGATCGCGGGAGGGGGGCGGGGAGTAGAAGGGAGCGCGAGGGAAGGCAGCCGGCCGCCCTCCCGCTCCTGACCGCGCCCCGCCAGGCCAACCATCGCCATCCGGGAACCCATGCGACGGAAGCCCAGACTCCCCCCCATCCCGCTCCTCCTTCCCCTCCTCGCGGTCGGGGGGATGACGGGGTGTGCCACCCACCCGTCCGCCCCCTCCTCCCTTCCCGACTCGCGGGACGGAGCCGCCGCTTCGGGTCCGGTGGCCCACGCCCCGTCCCCCCCGGGAGAAACGGTGATCCGCCCCGGCGCACCCGGCGAGGGAAGCCGCCGGTTGGCTGCCGCGGAGGCGGGACCGGGCACCCTCCCCCGGCACTCCGAAGCCGACGTCCGGTTCATGCAGGGGATGATCCACCACCACGCCCAGGCGGTGGAGATGACGGCCCTGGTCCCGGAGCGGACGCGAAGCGCGGAGATGCTCCTCCTGGCCCAGCGCATCCAGGCCGCGCAGGCCGATGAGATCCAGTGGATGGAACGGTGGCTCGAGCGCCGGGGTGAGTCGCTCCCCCCCCTGGGCCAGGGGGGCGCGGAGGTCCGGCACGGTCACCACGCCCATGGGGGCCACGGCCACGCGGGCCACGCCCATGCGGGCCATGGGGAGGGCCACGGGGATGGGGCGGGAATGCCGG
This sequence comes from Gemmatimonadota bacterium, assembly GCA_050485805.1. Classification (GTDB taxonomy): domain Bacteria; phylum Gemmatimonadota; class Gemmatimonadetes; order Longimicrobiales; family Gaopeijiaceae; genus T3Sed10-66. Next base: position 7,523 of record JBJHCB010000089.1, read on the forward strand.
GCATGCTCTCCCGGGAGGAGTTGGATCGGTTGGCCGACGCCCGGGGGGCGCAGTTCGACCGCCTCTTCCTGGAGTTCATGGTCTACCACCACCAGGGCGCGATCCTCATGGTGCAGGAGCTCTTCGCTTCCGCGGAGGGGGGGCAGGAGGGAGAGACCTACGACTTCGCCGCCCACGTGGAGTCCGATCAGCGCATGGAGATCGACCGTATGCGGAGTATGCTGGCCCGGGGGTCCTGACCGCCCCGGCCCCCCGCTCTCCCCGCTCGCACCCTTGACCCGACCCCCCGACCCCACCGGGACCCGTCGCATCCCCGGCCCGATTCCCGCCGGGATCCCCTACACACACGAGGAAACGCATGACCTTCCCGACCTTCGTACGCCGTCCACTCCAGTCCGGAGCGTCCCTCTCCGCAGCGGTGCTTCTGGCTGTCGGCCTCGTCTTGGGCGCGGCGCCCACCACGGCCCAGCAGGCGGAGGGGTGGTGGGACCCGTCCGACCCCCGCATCGGCCTCGGGGCAGGGTGGCTGGACGCCCAGGAGGCGTCCTGGAACATGGACCTGGTCACAACCGTACCGCGCCCCACGGGGTTCTATGATACCGCCGCCATCGGGAACCTGAACCTGGCCAACTCCGATCTGGCCTTCCAGGGCGACCTGGTCTTCGTGGGAAGCTTCCACGGGTTCAACATCTATGACGTCTCCGACCCGGCGAATCCCCGGCTCCGGACCTCTGTGGTCTGCCCGGGTGGGCAGGGGGACGTCTCGGTCTACCGGAACCTGCTCTTCATGTCGGTGGAGCAGACCCGGGGCAGGATCGACTGCGGTCCCCAGGGAGCCCCGGGGGACGTGAATCCGGAGCGGTTCCGGGGTGTGCGGATCTTCGACATCACCAACCTGGACGCGCCGGAGCAGGTGGCAGCCGTCCAGACCTGCCGGGGGTCGCACACCCATTCCATCCTGGAGGATCGGAACGACCGCGACCACGTGTACGTCTACGTCTCCGGGGCCGCCGGGGTGCGCCCCGCAGCGGAGCTGGCCGGGTGTTCCGCCGCCTCTCCGGAGGAGGATCCGGATGCCACCTCCCTCTTCCGCATCGAGGTGATCCGGGTTCCCCTGGCGAGCCCCCAGGATGCCTACGTGGCCAGCCAGCCCCGGGTCTTCACGGACCGGGAGACGGGGGACATTGCCGGACTCTGGCCCGGGGGTGAGCACGGGGAGGGGACGCAGCGCTCCGCCCAGACCAACCACTGCCACGACATCACCCTCTACCCGGAGATCGGCCTGGCCGCGGGCGCCTGCTCGGGGAACGGGATCCTCCTGGACATCTCCGATCCGGTGAATCCCGTGCGGGTGGACGAGGTCGTGGACGAGAACTTCGCCTACTGGCATTCCGCCACCTTCAACAACGACGGAACCACGGTGATCTTCACCGACGAGTGGGGGGGCGGGACCTCTCCCCGCTGCCGGGCCA